>JBBSAR010000477.1:0-3653 GCA_038252125.1 Desulfatiglandales bacterium | reverse complement strand
ATGCAGGGGAGTGAATGTGTTCACTAGAAAGAAGCTTGTCTCCGAGAGAAGAACTGTTTTTAAAACAAACAGTTAAATCTTATAAAGCCCTCATTTTGGGCTGGAAGATCCGTTTCATCGATGACCTCGGTTTCATGGAGCCGGTCGGCAAGTTCAGGTCCGATAAACCCTCGGCCTTTCGACCTTTACAGCGGTGCCTTGATCACCTTGAAGGTTCCCTGTCCGGTCGCGGCGAGCCGGCCTTCCGCGTCAAGGATGTCCGCTCTAACATAAACAATCCGGGTCGCCCGGTGTGTAATCCAGGCCTGGCAGGCGAGAATATCCCCTCCGACCGGCCTCGTGTACTGAATGTCCAGATGGATTGTTGCGCAATTGTGCCCTTGTTCAAGTTTTGTCAGTACCGCCCACGCCATGGTGGTATCCATGAGAGTAAACAATATTCCACCGTGCGGCTGCCCTTCAAAGGGCCAGCAGAAAGTCGATACCGGTCTGAGTTTCGCGCGCGCCTTCCCTTCTTTCGCTTCTTCCACAACAATCCCGAGGGCTTGATACAGTGAATTGCTGTTAAGGCGAGACATTTCTTGAGAAGAAAATTCCATATTCGGCTCCTTTATTCAGGCTCATTTGATGGTGGGAGTACAATACACTATTATAAATCCAAAGAAAAGATGGGAAAGAACTGGAAGCGGAGGGATCCAATTTGACATCGTCTATTATTGTTACTACAATAACTGCATGAAATGGGATGAATCCAAACGCATTCAAAACCTGATGAAACACGGCCTTGATTTCAAGAACGCCGGACAGGTGCTTGACAGCCCTTTTCGGCTCGATGTGGAAACCGTTCGCAATAATGAACGACGCATGCAGTCTTTCGCCTATGTGTTTGAGCGGCTTTCCGTCTTAACCGTGGTCCATTCCGGAAATGCAGGGCGTGTTATCAGCTTTCGAAAGGCCGGAAGGGAAGAAAGGGAGGTTTATCATGATTGGCTTGAAAAGGAATTTAAGTGAAGAGAAAGAAAAGATTTTAGCCGCAACCGCCGACCCTCCTGGGGACGGAGATTTTATATGGGACGGCAGGGATGAAGATGACAGGCCTTTGAGCAAAGAAGAGATGCGGGCAGGCATTAAACGGCCAGGGGGGCGCCCGGCTTTGGACAAACCAAAAAAGTCAACCACGATCAGGCTGGATGCCGATGTAATAGACTTCTTCAAGGCCCATGGCAAGGGGTGGCAAACAGAAATTAACAATGTGCTTCAAGAGTATGTAAGATCAACACGAGCATAACCCACTTCAGACATAAAAAAAACCGCCCGAAGGCGGTTAGCAGGTGTGGCATCGATTTAAGGGTATTCCTATTTTTCGGTAAAAATACCCCGGATGATCTTTTTCGCCTTTTCATACTGATCGTCGCTCAGGACCAGAGAGCCGTCATCCCTTTTGAAGGGCACTTCATCAATGCTGTAGATCCTCTCGGGCAGCATGGTCTGCCTTGCAATCCTTTCGGGAACATCCGGAACAATTCCGATCGCTTTTTTCACCTCGTCGGGGAACTTGCCCGGATCGGCGGTCTCATAGACGACCGACAACCGGTCGTGTCCGCCCTGGAGAAGTGTGTCGAGAGCACGCCAGCCCACCGCTCCGTGGGGTTCCATCACGATCCCGAACCTCTCGTAAACCTCCCGTATGGCCGTGTAATGGTCCTCGTTCTTTACGCTTATGGACCAGAAGTCTTTTCTCATGGCGTTCAGATCAGGAGGGACATCCATCACCCCTTCCCGGCTGACTTTGCCCCGGGAATCTCTCTCATCGTACACATGGCCACCATACAGGTCTATGAGTCTGGCGAAATTGCTGGGGTTGGAAACGATCATGGCCGATGAAGGAGATTTTCGGGATGCCTTCACAATATACTTTTCCGTATTCAGAAATTCCGGGAATTCATCGTTTTCGTTGACGCCGCAAATAATCCTTTTTATGGGAAGCCCCATTTCCCTTGCCAGGACCGTCCCCATCATATCTCCGAAATTGCCGGAGGGCACACTCGCAATCATGGGCTCGTCATAATCGGCAATCCGAGAATAGGCAAAGAAAGGGTAAACGGACTGAGGCAGAAGCCTGCCTACGCTGATGCTGTTCGCCGAGGTAAACCGGTCCGCATCGTGAAACAATTCATCGGCAAAACGCTTGTCTCCCAACAGCCGCTTCGCAAGGGCCTGGCACACGTCAAAATCCCCGTTGACCTCAAAGGCGTGAACATTGTCGCCCAGGGTGGTCATCTGTCTGCGCTGCCGTTCGGTAATGGAGCCTTTCGGGAAAAAAACAACATTGTGCACGCTTTCAAGACCATGCAGCGCATCGGCAACAGCGCCCCCCGTGTCGCCGCTGGTGGCCACGGCCACCACCCGCTTCAGCCCCGATCTCTTCAGAAAATAGTTGAGCATCCGTCCGAAAAACCGGGCCGCGTAATCCTTGAAGGAATACGTTGGCCCTTGCGTCAGCCACAGGATATGGGTTTTTCCTGTCAGGTGCTGCACTCTGGTTGGGATCACCGCATCATCGTAGGCATTCTCCAGCATGGACCTCAGATCGTCCTTCCCCACCTCCCCTTCCAGAAAAGGACGGAGAACTTCATAGGCAATCCCTGCATAGGACATACTCTTCATCGCCTTCATGGACTTCATGGATATCCGGGGGATTTCGTTTCTCGAAATCATATAAAGTCCGTATCTGGATGCCAGGCCGTTCATGAGCGCCGTTTCGAAAGTCACCCGTTCGCATTTATTGTTTGTGCTGTAATAGCTCACTGTGGCCATAAAAACTCCTTTGCTGAAAAAAAACGTTCCTTCACAAGCGGACCGAAATCAAGAAGTATGAATTTGTGCACTGCACTTCCATCGAAGAGATCAAATTTTCTTTATCACACGTTACGACGTATTGTAAACAACGGGATAGAAGAAAATCGGCCATGGAGTGAAGCCACATGCGACCAATACTTCCCAGCCCCAGGGTGATCAGCCACAAAACACTATTATCCCCTGCACGACAGAGACCTGGCCAAAACAGGCAGCCCTGATGGAAACAAAATCTTGTTGACAAAGGAATTGAGAATAGCCCATACAGCTAACAAACGTCACATTTACAATTAAGGAACATCATCACAGGCAACTGGTGAAACATAATGGAAACAGACGAAATCGCAACACGCATGTGCACAACGGAATTGACTGGCGCCGATATCAGAGCTATCTGCAAGACGAGAGGTTTTTCCTTGACCGATGCGGGTTCCCCCGCACTTTTCAAGAACCTCCTCCTTTCTGACAGGGGGCTGGAATCGGCTTTCAGCAGTCTGGACTATAGAGAAATCATCCTGCTTCATTTCCTCAACTTTTTGAAAAAACCGGTGGATATCACAGTATTCGAACGGCTTACGGAACAAAAGTCCAACTGGTTCTCCACATTTAATCAACGATATGGGGAACTTTTCAAACACGTCAAAACACGTTTCATTCGAAACGGGGTTCTGATGTTTTCTTCAGACCCTTCCGCGCATTCTAAGAAAACCAAACTCGAAAAATTCGTATTCACATTTCCGGCACAATTCGGCGCCCACCTCCCTTCCCCATTTCAATCGTCCATGTCGCCGCCCGGT
>JBBSAR010000476.1:0-3655 GCA_038252125.1 Desulfatiglandales bacterium | reverse complement strand
TCTATTATAAATTTCTTGCAGGAAGAGAGGGGAACTCGATTTGTTCTCATTCTGACGCAGCATCCTGATGTGTTAAGTGAATTCAGAAGAGAGTTCGGAGCGAACTCAAAAGACAGTGGCGATACTGTGCATTTTAAGAATGGAACTCATCTCGCATTCCTTCAAAAACCGACAAATGGCGATGAGGATTTTGCCCTGGCAATACTGTCGACAATCGAACACCTGATGTCGGTGGCATATCCAGACTATATCCACTGGGCTGCTCTGGAAATCGCAGGTGACATCAAAAAATTCGCGCCGCAATGGCTTGAGTCGCTGCCTCGCGATATGAATTGGGCGCTTCTCTCGGAATACTGCTACGGCAAGGAGGATACTGCCGAACTTCTGGTGGAAAATCTGCTTGAGGATTTGAGCCACTGCATCCGACCGTCGCAACTTAAGTCAACTCATCCTGATAACTGCAAAGGGGTAGATTGGAGTGATCTGGAGGGACATCTAGCGAAACTGCATGGGTTTGAAGATGGCGTTGAACTCAGCGTTCTTAGCCTTAATGACAATCCACCCAAGATTCATAATGGGTTGCCGGGTGGGTTTATGACCCCAACCAATGACGTCGTTAGAGAATTCGTTGCGAGTCAAAAGATCTTCAACACGTTTTGTGAGAATATCAGTCCTGATGCAGAAAAAATGCCGGGGATAGCTCCCGGATCCATATTCCAAGTAAACGGAACGACGGGACACCGTGAAATTTTTGTTTGTGTTTCCCAAAGTTGCGACTGTCTCCGTGGAGAAGAGCTTCTTTTCGTCAGAGGTAAGAAAGCGAAGGCCACCAAGTTGGGTTCCACCATCGTGAAATTTAAGGAGCAGTGTTACAGATTTGAAGCAGAAGGCAAAAACTTAAGTGTACTCAAAATAAATTACGCTGATGGTAACAGAGTTCCTAACGGTCTAGTGAAAATCGGGCAATTCCGTGCTGCGACGACAAGACGGCTAGCGGCCCGATTCTGGAATTACGCCACGCGCTCGGCGGTAAACCATTCTGCTTACGCTCGGGCTGAAAGGAGGGGCGAATGAAGAACCCTCCAAGCCGCAAGGCAATTGATCTGTTCTCGGGCTGTGGTGGACTCTCGCAAGGCCTCAAAGATGCTGGATTCGAAGTATTGGCATGTTGTGAAATCCGTCCCGAAGCTCGCAAAGCATACAAGACGAATCATCCAGGCGTTCAATGTCACGAGGATATACGCGAACTCCATGGGGAAGACTTGAGAAAAGGGATAGACCTCGCGGCAGGTGAACTCGATCTACTTGCCGCATGCCCTCCCTGTCAGGGGTTTTCCTCAATGAGGACGAAAAATAAAAATGTTGTTGCCGATCCCCGGAACGAACTCATTTTCGACGTGTTACGCTTGGCGTTGGATCTCCGTCCTAAGGCAATCCTCATTGAGAATGTTCCGCGCCTCCTGAAAGACGAACGTCTTGAAAGATTCAAGGAAGCTCTGAGTTCTGAATACTCGTTTTCCGAAGGTGTTCTTGACGCTCAAAATTTCGGAGTTCCCCAAAGACGCAAACGTATGATTCTCATTGGGTGTCGTATCGGGACGATAGGTCTCCCCGAGCCTGTTGGGAAGCGAATGACTGTTGCCGATGTTCTTCGGGATTTACCAGCACCCGATGCTGAGCACAGGCGGCCTCTTCACCGTATCAAACAGAGTTTATCCCCAATAATTCAGGACCGGATCAGTTTGATTCGGAAGGATCGTTTCGATCTTCCACCGGATATGGAGCTAGGTTGTCATAAGCGCTATCCCAAAGGTTTTAGAGATGTTTACGGTCGAATTTCTTGGGACGATGTTGCTCCGACTCTCACTAGATCCAGTCACAACCCGTCGAAAGGCCGATTTCTCCATCCTGAGCAAAATCGCGGACTAACGATTCATGAGTCTATGCTTCTTCAAGGGTTCCCGAAGAGATACAAACTTCCCTCCAAACTGGGTATTGGCAAGCTAGCTTCACTCATTGGGGAGGCTTTTCCACCTCCTATGGCGGCGGCACAGGCTAGGCACATCTACTATACCCTGGACGGGATCGAACGTGAGCGGAGTGAGTGCGCCCTTCGCTGATCTCTTGCTCGAAAGATCCTCGCTACCCATCTACCTCAATCCATCATGGACATCAACTACTCTTCCTCCACCTAGCGATACGACGGTAAGGTAAAATATGAAAAAATGAAAAAATGAAATACTGAGAAGCTGAAATAGGAAGGTAAAGAGTAAGAGGGGTGGCGGTGGAGGCTTGGGAACTGACGGGTGAGGCCGATGAGGTTGTCGTAAGCGGTAGTTGCGCCTTGGAAGTTGTGGAGGAAGTTTTCGTTTTCCGCGCCGGACTAGGGCTACCATTCTTTGCAACGCACGGGCGGGGCACCGGAGACGATGCCTGCGACTTAGAATCGGCTGACCAGGGCCATCCGAGGGCGGGAGCTTGGAGATCCATACCCGGTGATTTCAGGTTGCCGCCACCGGCCAAAGCCCCTATTCTACAGCCATGAGCATTTTGACCCTGCAAATAGAACGGGAACTGCCATCTCTGGAACCAGAGGCCGCCCGGCACTTTGAAACAGCGGTCCTTGCCATGCTACGGATGGCAAAAAGAAAGACGTCAAACGATGGAACATCCATCGCAAAGCAGGAGGAAAACCGCTACACTCTGCCGACCCGTGATCTCCAGATGCGACCAGGGCTGGACCTGACGAAACTTGCCCACTTCGATCAAGACGGATTGGATAACCTCGAAAGGCCATGATTTTGCCAGATGCCAACATTCTGATTTACGCAGTCAACACGGATGCCCCGAGGCACATGGAAGCCAAGTTGTGGTTGGTGGAGACGCTGACCGAGGTGCGGGGGACGGTGGTTATTTCTTGGTTCACGCTGGTGGCTTTTGTCCGAATCGTGACGAATCGGAAGGTGCTAGGAAATCCGTTCTCGCTGGATGAAGCATTGGAAATTGTCCAAGGGTGGTTGGCGCTGCCGGGCGTGATGGTGATTGGTCCAGGGACTGATCACCCTACTCATTTCGAGGCCGTGTGTCGCTCCGTCCAGGCGACTGGAAATCTCATTACAGACGCCCATTTGGCCGCACTTGCCATCGAGCATGGCTGCGAACTCGCCTCCTGCGACACCGACTTCGGCGAGTTCCCGGGCCTGCGCTAGATCAACCCGCTGGCACCGTGAAGAACCCGAGCCAGCCCCTCCAGAAGGGTGCGCGTGGATCAGCTATCTGCGGTTAAATTCTGCGGTCTTCCCGGCAATCCTCACCGAAGGCGCGCCCTCACCTGGGAGATGACGGATTCCGACATGTGGAAACCCACCGCCGCGAGCCTTCCCACCACCTCCTCAAAGTCCACCAGTCCTTGATTCGCGGCATCTGCGAGGATGGCGAGCACACCCGTCTTGGGCAGTCCGAGGGCAGCGGCGACGCGACGCCCGCGTTTCTCATCAAGGATCAAAAGGCAGTCCTGCCGATGTTCCCAAGCAAGGGAGATGGCGGAAGCTTCACCCGCGCCGAGATTGGCCGTCCCGGGGAGCAGCACGGCAGGATCCGCAGCGATGTGAATCCACGCAGGAGCGCTGGCGATCCAGAGCCGCAAGGCCTCGGG
>JBBSAR010000475.1:0-3656 GCA_038252125.1 Desulfatiglandales bacterium | reverse complement strand
TCTCGCCGGGCTTCATTCCTTCACCCATGCAGGCGGTAATAAAGGCCGCGCTCGTTCCGAAAACGGCAACCTTTGCTTTTTCAGCGAGTTCCCAGAGCACGTCCATGTCCGGATACCCCGGACTTCCGTCAAAAAGAACGGGAGTAGCGCCCATAAGAAGGGAGCTCTGAACAATATTCCACATGACCCAGCCGGTGGTGCTGAACCAGAAGAAGCGGTCGCCTGGGTGGGTATCCATCTGAATCCCCTGGAATTTCATGAATTCCATCAGGATGCCGCCGTGGCCGTGAACAAGGCCTTTCGGCAGGCCGGTGGTTCCCGAGGAGTAAACCACCCAGATGGGATGATCGAAGGGTACCTGTTCATAGATCAGATCGGTTGTTTTCCCTAAAAGATCTTCCCAGAGGAGGAAGTTCGCAAGGCCTTTAAAATCCTCGGTTCCGGCATTTCTATTAAGGTAGGGAACCATGATGGTCTTTTCGAGAGAGGGCAGAACCTTCTGCAGCGCGACAACGGCCGTTTGACGCTCAAAGGCCTTTCCTCCATAGGAATACCCATCCACCGCAAAAAGGATTTTGGGCTCGATCTGCAGAAAACGATCGATGACGCTTCGCGTTCCGAAATCCGGTGAACAGCTTGACCAGATGGCGCCGATGCTTGCGGTCGCAAGAAACGCAACCAGGGTTTCAGGAATATTGGGCATAAAGGAGGCCACCCGATCGCCTTTTTTGACGCCGATATCCCGGAGAGAAGCTGCCACCGAGCAAACTTGTTCGTAGAGTTGGTCCCAGGAGATTTCCATTAGAGGGGTAATCTCCGATTGAAAAAGGAGTGCGGGATGTTTCGTCGTTCTGCGACGAAAAACATGTTCCACATAATTGAGTTCCGATCCCTGGAACCATCTGGCCGTGGGCATCTTTCCATCCAGGATCTTATCGTAGGGTTTGGACGCGATGATCTCGTAGAAATCCCAGAGGGATTCCCAGAAAGCCGGGATCTCCGTCACGGACCACTGCCAGAGGGCATTATAATCTTGAAATTCCAGCCCCTTTTTCTCTTTGAGCCAGGCCATGTATCTCGTGATATTGGCCGCACTTTTTAGCGCCTCGGAAGGTTCCCATAGCAGGGTCCCCTCCGTGATTGCTTTACTTTCCATCGGTTTTCTCCAGATAGAGATGCTTCAAACGATCCAGAAACTCCTGATCTCGCTGGTGGATTGCCTTGTCCAGGTCCGTCTGGGAAAAATCTACGGCATAATCGTAGAACCCCTTACCACTCTGAATTCCTTTGTTTCCTTCGGCAATTAGGCGTTCCAGCACATCGGGAATTTTTGTTGAACTCCGGATCACGGGCAAGAGGTTTTGAAAGACATTGTACCAGACCTGGAGGCCTCCCAGATCCATGGTGAGCAGAGGGCCGATGCTGGCCAGCCGAAAACCGATGCTTCCTCTGACGGCCCGGTCAATATCCGAGGCGCTTGCCACTCCCTGCTCATAAAGATCAAGCACTTCTCGAACCATGGCAATTTGAATGCGGTTGACAATGAAACCGGGGATCTCCCGGTTTATCTTTACGGGCAGCTTTTTGATCTTCTCCAGCAGCGCATAGGCGAGGTCGGCTGTTTCATCGCTTGTGTTCTCGTTTTTTACCACTTCCACAACAGGCACAATGTGGGGAGGATTAAACCAGTGGGTAACCACCAGCCTGCTCTTGTTTCTGACTCTGGCGCTGATATTTCCGAGTGTGAGGGACGATGTGTTTGTGGCGATAACCGTATCTTCTCCTGCAAAGGATTCGATTTGCTCGAAGAGGTTTTGTTTGAGATCCAGGATTTCAGGAGCCGCCTCCACGATAAAGTCCATTCCGTCTACCGCTTTCTTCAAGTCCGTGGTGGTTGAAAGCCTTTGAAGGCAGGCTGGGATTTCTTCCTCTTTCAGGAGACCGGAACCACAAAAGCGTTCGAGGTTCTTCCGGATGTGCGAACGGGCTGTGACAAGGATCGATTCCTCGATATCATAGAGCATTACAGGATAGCCTCCCATGAGGAAGCTCTGGGCAATGCCGTGCCCCATAATGCCCGATCCAAGAACACCAATGTTTTGTATTTCTTCCAGTTTCATTCTTTCTTTCTCCCTATAACGTCCAAACAGGCCGGATCACGCCGTCTCGGATAGAAGATCGTCCCGCATGACCCGCTTCAACGTCTTTCCCGCGATATTTCGAGGAAAGTCATCCATAATGATCACCTTCTGGACACGCTGGAATTTTGCGCTCACATGCGCGTTGATCCAGTCCAACAGTTCTTTTTCCCCAATTTCCCCGGGACTCGCAAGTGTAACGGCCGCAACAGGGGATTCGCCCCATTTGTCGCTTGGAACACCGAACACCGCGGCTTCCATCACGGCAGGATGCTGAACGATAATTTCCTCGATATCCCGGGGGTATACATTCACGCCTCCGGAAATCATCATGTCCTTTTTCCGATCAACAAGGTACAGGAAACCATCGTCATCCACGTACCCCATGTCTCCGGTATAGAGCCAGCCGTTTACGATGGCCTTTTCCGTGAGATCGGGGCGTTTGTAGTATTCCACCATCAGGGTCGGTCCCTTTCCCACGATTTCCCCCACCTCGCCCGGTGGAACCTCGTTTCTGTTTTCATCCTCGATTCGCATATCATAAAATGAAGTGGGAACCCCGACGGAACCGGTCTTGGTCATATAGTCATTCTTGTCGAGGATAGTAAGGAACCCTTCCGTGAGACCATAGAGTTCATAAAGCCGGTCCGGCAGGTGCTTGATCAGCTCTTCCTTATGTTCCCGGTGCAGCGGCGCCCCCACGGAACAGATCATCTCCAGAGAGGAAAGGGCCTCACCGGAAAAACCCGGCGAATGGAGAACCGCAACGATCTGGGCGGGCACCATCATCACGTGGGTCACCCTTTCTTTTCTGACCGTTTCGATAAAGGCTTCCGTGTCGAACTGTCGGTGTAGAATATAGGTGGCGCCCAAGTACATGGAGGCCATGAGCGTAACAAAGGCGCCGTTAAATACAATGGCGCCCGAATGAAGGATTACGCTTTCGGGAGTCATGCGAAAAATGGAGGAAAATAGGGTGCAATACATGCCGCGCACATCATGGCTGTGCACGATGCCCTTTGGGTCGCCTGTTGTACCGCTGCTGTAGATGATGTTGTAGATATCATCGCCGCGGATTTGAATGCCTTCAGGATTGCGCCCCCTCGCCGAGGCCTTAAGGCCGTGATAGTCTTGAAAACCAGGGGTATCCGTGCTGTCTGTCAGGATGTATCGATCATGCGGAATTCCAGGAAGATCTTCCCTGATCTGGTTCAGGGTGTCCACGAAATGGGAGTTGGCGATGATCATGACCGCATCCGAATCGTTGAGGAGGGAGATAAGGCCTTTGTTCAAAAGCAGCGTGCTCATGGGTACGACGACCGCACCAATTTTCGCGACGGCCCAGTACGCCTCAAGCAACTCCAGACAGTTGGGAAGCAAGGTGGCAATCTTGTCCCCTTTTTTTATCCCCAGGTGAATCAACGCGTTTGCCAGGCGGTTTACACTCCGATTGTATTCGCTGTACGACCACCTGGTATTCTCAAAAATAAGAGCAAGTTTGTCCGGCTGATACCGGGC
>JBBSAR010000474.1:0-3681 GCA_038252125.1 Desulfatiglandales bacterium | reverse complement strand
CCTGGGCCGCATTTAAAAAGAGGTTTTAACCACGAAAAACACCAACGACACGAAATGAGGCGACACGGTTTCAAGGGTTTAGGAAAGATTACAAAAAAACATCAGATCTGGCCAATTCGGGCATTATCACCTTGACAGCCTGTCGACACTGATGTATTTTTTTAGCTTAAGAACAGTTTAACTCATGAAAATTATGTATTTTTTTGGATGGCCATGAGCAATCCCTTAGACGATATTCTTGAGCGTTGCGTCATCGTTCTGCTCGGCAACTTCAATCCTGCCATATTGCAGCCGGAGTGGTTCCTGAAACACAGCTTTTTGCCGAGCGAGGAAATTGAAGGCCTGCTGGCAGAGCCGTCTGTGAAAGAGATACCTGAAATTGGCCTGAGACTTGAATACGGACAGGCTTTTTCTGTGAGCAATGATCATGCCTTTGTGAACTTCAAAAGCTTCACAATGAAGGCGTTGCGGAATCGATTCGAGATTCTTTCCAAAAACAAAGATTCCTTTTCGTTGATATCCAGTTTTGTTAGCAAGCTTTTCAGTATCCTGGAAGAAACACCTTTGAAGTCATACGGGATCAATTTCAACGAACATTACAAGTTTTCAGAGAGTTATGATGAGACTTTCGCGAGGTTTTTCGCCAAGAGCGATAACCTGCATGGCTTTTTTGGAGAAGATTTGACATGCGGCTGTAAATTGATAACAGAGAAGGTCGGTGCAATATTTACATTGACTTTGCAGCCTTCGGAACGACTGAAAGATGGGGTATTTATTAAGGCCAACTTTCATTACGACATCAGTGATGGAGGGGGCCGCGTTCTTGTGAGCAATTTCAGGGAAAATTTTCGTCTGACAACCGACTTTTTTAAGACGACCATCATCGAAAATTTTGATCCTGTTACCGAGTACCTGTCGAGAAATGGAGAATTGAAGCAATGCAATCTTTAGCACGTTCTATTGAAGAGGAATATGACAGTACGATGAGTTACGGCGCTTTGGAAGAGCCCGTGACCTTTGACGCCAATCCCACAGCCTGGGATGAGACCTCTGAAACGAGTTCCACTGGAAATACCGCCTCATGGGATGTCGATGACAAGAGTAAGATCGTCTTTCTTCCTGTTCAAAAACCCAGCAAGAGCCGTGAGAAGGAATTGCAATGGTGGATTGGAACAGTCACCGAAGTTCACGAGGGCAGTTTTAGAGCAACACTGGAAGATCTGAGCGGTCGCACAAACATCGTGGAATTCGACAAAGAATTCGTACCTGACAAAGATAAAGAGTTCCTTTTTGTTGGCGCGAGGTTCACCTATTCGGTTTCTGTCTTGGATACCGGCGCCGGCGCCACGGAATACAGAACAAGAATGGCTTTCGATTCCAGAAGAAGGTGGCTTGAGTCGTATGAAGATAATGTTGAGAGGATTGCAGAGGAGATCTTTCCAGCCAACCTGCTCGATCTATGACAAAAGGAAAAATTGGTTTTTCAAAGCTATCGAAAATTGAAGAAGATGCCGTAAATGTCATTGTATTTGGACCTGGATTCGGCGAATCAATCGTGTTGTATGTGCCGGATTTGGGGTGGGGAGTTATAGATTCATGCACATATAAGAAAAGTAACCTCTCTCTAAACCCTGCCCTGGAATTCCTTAAGACCCAGCACGTTTCCAACCTTGCTTTCATTGTTCTCACGCATCCCCACCGAGATCACTTCCAAGGCCTCAGCCTGATCATTGATCACTTTCTGGGGCGTATACAAAGAATCTGCTATTACTCCGGAGAAGGTATACGGGAATACAGGCTCTTTTTGGCAAAAAAGCATTTGCTGAGTGAACCCGGCCTCGTAGAACTTGCCAGTATTTTCAAGAAATTTGAACAAGCGAAAAAGGCGGGCGCACACATCCTGAAGATCTCAGAAAGGACAGAAATTCTGAGGAGAGCACGATATGGAAGCAATGAAGTTGAAATGATTGCCTTGTCTCCTTCGGCTGAAAGCATCACGAGATATGTGCAGCGGCTCCATAAGGCCATTCCCCGAAAAGACGGGGACTTCACAGGTGAGTTGGAAGATGCTGATCATAATTTACTGTCTTCGGCTATATTCTGCAGAGTTGGCGATGCTTGCTTGATGCTTGGAAGCGATTTGGAGATTGGTGAAAATGAAAATATGGGATGGAGAGGGGTTTTGCTTAATCCTGATTCCCCTGGTCTTGCGGCCCAGTTCGTCAAGGTTCCCCATCATGGTTCCAGGAACGCCTTTTATGAACGTGCATGGAGAGCGTTCAGTAGAAACACTTTTCCCATCTCAGTGATCACGCCTTATGACAGAATGTTTGACCCGTTGCCTCGGGCGGAAGTCGTCGAAAAAATATCAAAGTTTTCAAATACAACTGCCATCACTGCCAAAACAAAAACGGCCAGACCGGAAAAAATCTACGGTGAGCGGATCGTCAGAAACTTGTACGGTATCAAAGAATGGAAATATGTTGTTAAACCTGACCAGATCGGATGTGTTCGAGTATCTCTGTCTCCAATCAGCGGAGCTGTTTCCTGCATGGATATTGTCAATCCTGCGTATAGATGGCTGATGTGAGACCACTCATCATCCTTGTTCACATGCTTTTTCGTATCTTTCGCCTGTCCCGTTGAACCATGCAAGGTTCAAGGAAGTGGCCGGAATATTCATTGATTCCTTCACCCGGCTTCCTTTGCGGCAGATGATAATCAGGGCCAAATCGATACTAAAGGAAAGGCTAAAGGAAAGACTAAAGGAAAGGGCGAACTCTTGCTGGCTTTCGTCTCTGCGAATCTTTCCGCGACCATTCCGGAAATGGCCAAAGCCCTTAACCTGACGGAAAACGGCGTCAATTATCACTTGAGAAGACTGCAGCAGGGGCCAACCTACCACAAGAGGTCTATGAGGCCTTTTCTTACTGGCGGCGGGTGTTTCCCTGAAAAAGGTGCTGAGATCGTTGCTGACGCCTGCACCGGCTTGTCTTATAGACACCGAAGACTATGCCTCAGCCTTGGACAAACCGGATCAGTTAACAGCCAGATGATCATCGCCTACTGGTTGATCGAGCGCGAGATTGTTCAAGAACTTCAAGCCGGTGAAGAGCGCGCGGGCTATGAGGATAAGTTACTGTCAGGGCTCTCAAAAAGCTTGAATGATCGCTACGGTAAAGGATTTTCAGTGACCAAATCGCGCTATTTCAGACTGTTCTACCAAACCTATTCTGACCGGGAACCCCAAATTCATCACAAGGCTTGTGATGTATTGGACGATTTGAGTCTTGCCGTTGAAAGAAGTGAAGCTATTAAAGGCTTTTCACCTGCATTGAGCTGGTCCCGATTTTCAAAGACCTCAAACTGATTGAAGCCTGGGGCAGCGGCATTCAGAAAATGCACGATGAACTGGTCGATTACCCGGAAATCGAGTTGAGACTCCACGAAACAGGTCATACTTTTCAGGCCCAGTTCATTAAGAACGAAATGGAAAAGGCAGAGTCAGGGCAGAATCAGAGCACAGTTACAGGCAGAGAGGAGCCAGAGTGGAGCCAGAGTCTATTCACAATAAAATCCTGGATGTTTCCCTCTGTGGTGAACGGCCCCTTATCTAAATCCGAAATCTCAAGAGAGCTCGGCCAAAAAGGTGTTTCCGGTCCTCTGAATGCCGCCATTAGG
>JBBSAR010000473.1:0-3689 GCA_038252125.1 Desulfatiglandales bacterium | reverse complement strand
GCTCCATGGCGGACGTAGCTACGGCCCCTGCCGATACGGTTGCTATAATCCGCGTAAGATTCCAGGTTACGGTTCCATGCCTTCCCCCACCAGGTATGAGCAATCGCGGAGCCTTCAATCTCAATCGGATTGATATGGGGGTTTTTCTTTTTAAGCTGCTTGAGTTTCTTCTCGGCCTTTGCCCTCTTTTCCGCCACGCTCACATAACGGGGATAGTTCCAATAACCCATCATCGTCTCCTAATAATTCCTGGTCATTTACAACGACAATCTGAACAGATCCATGAGCTCGTCATTCTTCATCTCGGTCATCCACCCATCGCCGGCGTCGGCAATCACCTCCCGGGACAATCTGGATTTTTCTTCCAGCATCCCATCAATCTTTTCTTCCACCGTGCCCCGGGTCAGGAATTTGTGCACTATCACATTTTTTTTCTGCCCGATCCTGAAAGCCCGGTCGGTTGCCTGGTTCTCCACGGCGGGGTTCCACCACCGGTCGAAGTGGACTACATGATTCGCCTCCGTCAGGTTCAACCCGACCCCGCCGGCCTTCAGGGACAACACCATAAAGGGAACATAGTCCGGGCTTTGAAATTGTTCAATAATTTTTTTCCTCTTCCCTACGGCCACACTGCCATGCAGAATGAGCCCTTTTCGATGAAAGATCCCTTCCAGGAGGTCATGGAGCGGTTGAGTCATTTCTTTGAATTGGGTAAAAACCAGGACTTTTTCTCTTTTTTCATAAATGGTTTCGCATATTTCACGAAGCCTTTGAAATTTACCGCTATCTTCCTCCTCAAATCCTCCGGTCCCCAAATATTGGTCCGGATGATTGCAGATCTGCTTGAACTTCATGAGGGAAGAAAGGATCAGGCCCTTTCGTTGAATCCCTTCTGTTTCCTCTATAGCCTTTCGAATGTCCTGAACCAGATTTCCATAAAGAAGGACCTGCTTTCTTCCAAGGGAGGCATAGGTCTTCATCTCCACCTTTTCGGGGAGGTCCGTGATGACCGACTTGTCCGTCTTGAGGCGTCTTAGGATGTATGGGCTGATGATCTTTCGCAGCCTGGCGTACCCCGATGGATCCCGGCCCAGTTCCTTAGAAAATTTCTTGAACTCCCCGGCGTTTCCCAGGAGCCCGGGATTCAAGAAGTCGAAGAGCGACCAGAGATCCGACAGACGGTTTTCGATGGGCGTGCCGGTCATGATGATCCGGTTTGCGGAAATGAGCTTTTTGACGGCCCTTGTCTGCTTTGTCCCCGGATTCTTGATGGCCTGGGCTTCGTCCAGAATGACATAGTTCCAGGGATGCTCTTGAAGCCATGAAACCCGTTGAATCAAGGCATAGGTGGTGATAACCAGGTCAAAGCCGTCCAACTGGTTTCGATCCTTGGGTGGTTCGCCTTTTTTCAGGCCAAAGCCTGGATGGGCCACGAAGAACCTTGTTTCGGGGGAAAATCGATTGATTTCGCTTTCCCAGTTGGAAATCAAGGAGGCTGGAATAACGAGCAGACTGGCCTTGCTTGGTTCTTCGGATTTCTGTAGATCCGACTTTATAATATCCAGAAATCCCAACACCTGGATGGTTTTTCCCAGCCCCATATCATCGGCCAGGCACGCGCCGAACTGAAGGGAATGCAGAAAGTGGAGCCAGTTGATCCCTTTTTGTTGATAACCGCGGAGCTTGGCTTTGAATGTTTTGTGAGGCCGAACCGAAGGAGTCAGGGATGGATCGACCAGCTTTTGAATGACCGATTCCAGCCATTTGCCGTTGGAGATGCCGGGTTCAATTTTCCCGGAGCCTAACCCCAAAAGTCGATCCGGCATCAGCTGCATCCGCATGGCCTCTCCCAGCGTCAACCCTTCTTTTTCCATCATGCCTTTGGCCTTTTCATAGGCATCCAGGGTTTGGGTCAGCTTTTCCCGATCCACGGCCACCCACCTGTTCTTTATAAAGGCAAGTCCCTCCGACTCGGCCAGCAATCGCCTTGCCTCCTCCTCTGAAATCTCGGCATCCCCCAAGAACAGCCGGGCATTAAAACTCAGAATCGCATTCATGCCCGCCAGGGAAGGCTTTTTATCCCCAAGGCTGAAATTCAAACGAACGCCCGATTGCTTTCCTTTCCACCAGTTTGGAATCCGGCATAAAATGCCCGATTCCTCGTAAAGAGGGATTTCCGTAAGAAAGGTAAAGGCCTCCCCCGAAGTCCAGGCCAAGGGATGAAACAGTTCACCGGTTTCCAGCAGTTCCCTGATGAGCGGACTTCCATTTTCGGCGAGATGAACGGTTGTCAGCAATTCCAGGAGCTTTTCATCATCTTTTCCATATTCCTCCAAGGCATGCTTAAGCGGCAGGTGTTTGGATTTTCCCTGCGCGTCCAGCCTTGTAGCGTAGGTCGCCATGAAAGCAAAGGGATATTCCGGATCTTTGTTTTCCACCAGGTGAAAAAACACCCTGCCGACAAGATGGGCATTGGGGCTGTAAGTCCGGATAAAACCTTCAACAGATCCGCCATATGCCTGAATAGCAAAAGAGAATACTTCATTTAGTGCCATCCACCGTTCTTCGAGCAGTTCCCTGCTCAGATATTCAGCACCGGTCATCATGGGCGCGAGGGCCAGATGGGCCGTCAGTTCTTCTTCCGTGACGGGGATCTTCACCTTCTCGCGAAGGGTTTCCAGGTCCGGGGTCTGACACAGTTTCTTGGCAAACGCTCCGGAAAAGCGCCGCCAGTAATCAAGGGAAGCGGGAAGCGGGATTTGTGGATCGGAAAACCCCAGGAAAAGAAGCCACAGACCGGTATTGTCGGAAAACCGCTCGAAGATCTCTTCCTGCAACAACCCACTGCTCTTGCCAATGGCATCTCGCGTGTCCATCCATTCCAAATATAGCGTGCCGCTCGGCAGAATAATCAGGTTCAATTCCCTGATGGTCTCTTGTTTCATGGGAATCACTCGGATGAAAGGTTCATAGGTTCCAATAACAATAGCTGCCTTGCTTTCGGCCTACAAGCCAAAAACAGGCGATGCCGCATCCTATTCAAATTCTCAGGCAACCACATGTGGATCTGGAATCCATTCCGTCACAAGGTGTTTTTGAATAAGATACTTTGCGCCCATCAGGCAACCCAGAGGGTGGCCAGATAGGAGAATGAAAAATCAATGACCACTTTGGGTTGGTTATTCTTTAGATCCCAGGAGACAAAAGGGGTCAACTGGTCGATAATCGTTTCCCGGGGCAGCCCCATCTGCTTTGCAATAGCCGTGGCGGAGTCTTGAACGGTACTGAGAATAATCCTGTCCAGTCGGGCCGTTTGATTAAGTGTTTTCAGATTCCGATTGCTCTGAAGCTGTTCGATGGCCTCCTCCCAGTGAATGGCCTCTATCTTTCGCCTTAACACATATCCATTTCCCCGATCGCCGATGATCAACAAAATGGGATTGATCCGCAACTGGGCCCCTTTAACTTTTTCATTGGGCATACTCAGGGCAATTCTCTTCAGCAATTCACCCCGCTTCTGCAAAGACTCTATCTGCCTCGCCTGAACCCGCTCGAAAATGTACTCCTGATTATCGAGCGTAATTTCTTTTAGCCGGGTGGGATCAAAACCCAGATCCATCAGGTCGCCCAGGGTCAATGGTTCTTCATAGGACTTTCCGTGCTCCTTAAGCCACGAAAGAAAATTGGGC
>JBBSAR010000472.1:0-3695 GCA_038252125.1 Desulfatiglandales bacterium | reverse complement strand
GTGATGTCATGAACAACGCCGACCATTACAGGTCTTCCTGCCAGAAGCATGGGGGGGCCACCGCGGACATCGGCGAAAAAGACCGATCCGTCCTTACGTTGTAACGGAAGTTCAGGCGCCATGAAGATCTCGCCTTTTGCCTGGCGTTCAAACTGCCGTTGCACTTCGGGGAGCGCTGCGGCCGGGGTGATGTCTGCAATGCCAAGGCGCGTCAACGCCTCCAGATCGTAGCCCAGCATGTCGCAGATCGCCCTGTTCCCCGTGACGATTGCCTGTGATTGCGCATCCACCACCAGGATCCCGTCCATGGTGGCATCGAGGATGGTCCTGAAGCGGTACTCGGACTCTTCCAGAGCTTGGGTCGCCTTTCTGCGCTCGGTGATGTCGCGGGCAATGCCCCGATACCCGGCCAATTCCCCCTTTGGATCGAAAAAGGGCACCCCGCTGGTCTCCAGCACCACCACCCTGCCATCCTTATGAAGATTGCGGTTCTCCTCGGAAACGAAGGGGGCGCGCTTTTCGATGAGTTTTCCGAAGACCTGCGCGACGCGTTGCCCGTCCTCCGGCGCCATGAAATCAACGGGCGTTTTGCCCAGCACTTCCGCCGGTTTGTATCCCAGCAGGGCTTCGATCCCGGGGCTGGCATAGGTATAGCGAGCGTTTGGGTCCACTTCCCATATCAAGTCGCTGGTCGACTCGACCAGGGCGCGGAACTTCTCCTCACTCTCTTGCAGCGCCTCCGTCGCCTGCTCATTCTCCACAATTTTTTCCCTCAATTCGAGATTCGTCCTTTCCAGGGACACCGACATGCCGGCCAGAGAGAGGGCCTGGTTGCGCGACTTAGTTAGTGACAATACCACGGCAAAGAGCAGTAGACTGATGATGATGCCAAGCAACAGGAGGGCGTTTACTGGTTTGGTATCAATGATTTCTTCAAAATACGGTGAGGTCTTGAAAACCAGAAGCCAACGACGACCGGCATACTTCAGGATGGACTGGTGGGTGAATAAATGTGGATGGTCGGAATGAGAGATGACTGATCCCATTTCCCCACTGGGATAGAGCAAGGCCTCTTTAAGCGGTTCATCGCCATCGAAAATCTGAAGTTCAACATATCCGTGCTTCTCGGTCAAAATACCCCGCATGAAATCATTCATACGGATGGCGCTGTAAACATATCCCGTTAACGCCTCACGCCTCTGTTCCGGGGTTTCCGGTACTTCTCCTTTGCGGTACACCGGCAGATACATAAGAAAGCCCGCCTGTACATCTTTGTCTGTTTCCTGAATCAGGGTGACCTTGCCGCTCATGGCGGCTAAGCCGGTGTCCCGGGCCTTCACCATGGCTTCTTTACGCGTTGGTTCGGAAAACATGTCATAACCAAAAGCCCGTTGATTTCGCCAATCAAAGGGCTCCAGGAAGATAATAGAAGTGTATTCCGGTCGCTCCCCGTCAGGATGGATATCGTAGTTGGGGAAACCTTCTTCGCGAATCTGATGAATGTGAGCCATCTTTTCTGAAGGAAGAATGCTTTTGGAAAAACCGAGCCCTTGAACGCCATGATAATATTTATCAATCTGCAACTTTGTTACATATGTCCGCCATTCCGCCCGTGTGACCTCCTCGGAAGACGCAAAAAGACCAGCGCCGCTTTGGAGCTGGAATTCACAGGCACGCAGGCGCTCGCGAAGAGTTGATTCTATTGCGTGGATCCGAAAAACAAAACGATCATGAGCCGTTTCCATCGTCAGGCCCTTAGCGAAATGCCAGGTGAAAAAAGTGATAACCAGCGACGCAAACAGGACTATCAAGGCCATCCATTTGCCCCAGGAACCGAGGTGAAGCGGTGGAGTATCCCCTTCAGACGTCCGGGTGGCAGGGTGACCGGGCGGCAACGCGGTCGATTGCTGTATATTGTCTTTTCCCATATTCAGGACTCTTGATCTCGTAAAACCCAATTTTTCTTGAATCACCTATGATATCAAACTTTTTTAGCTAATGGTCAACTATTTGGACTGGAAATTTGATGTGATACCCTATAAGAATTTTGGTGTCAGGTTAATTTCCGGTCAAAACAAAAATACAAATAGAAAACAATCGGTTATGTTATTTTATGAAAAGTTTTCCTGACACCAAATCTGAAATTGAACGAAAAAAACACTTTTGAGGTGTCACCTTATTTTCCGGATGTAAGGAGTCCTGATATTATGCCAATCCATTTCCATGATCACGTCCGACACAGCAGCCAGTATGGCTTCCCGGCGAAAGGAAAGGGTCAACAGTTTCTGCTCCAGCTGCTTGTCTTTGGCACGCTCATCCTGATTTCGCGGGTAAAATACCCCCTTTGAGATAATGCATCTATTGTGCCAGAAGGAAGACAAATGGTATCCAATTGTTTTTATGGAGTTTATTGAGGTGAGTGGGGTGGATTTCGAAAGTCTGGAGGTGAAATGGGTAGGACATTTACGCCCCAATTGGGGCAGCAATGCCATGGGTGGGGTTCACGGTTCCCAGGTCACGGTCAAAAAGCGTTACCTGAAAAATCGATGGTATTTTATTCTTGCATCGTATTCTTGAATCCGTAAAAGAAGATATTGAAGACACGTTCCGCAAGTGCGTCGGGGTTCACCGCTCCCTTTTCGTTGTACCACTGGTAGATCCAGTTGCACATCCCCACCAGGAAATGCACGTCCACGGAGAGATTGGCGGTCTTAAGCCCTTCCTGCTCGCAGAAGTTCTTGAGCTCTTCTTGCCAATAGGACAAATAGATGCGCTGTTTCTCCTTGAGGGCCTGGTAATATCTTCCGCTCAGGCAATTTTCATCATGGATGATCAGCTTGCTCCGGTATTTGTCCCGACAATACAGATTGACCTGGAAGCGGATGCACTCATGAATGAAACAAAGGGGATCCGAGACCTGCTTGTGGATATTCCGAATTCCCGCCAGGAGGTCGTCCATATAACTGTCCAGAATTTGATACAACAATTCTTCTTTGCTTTCAAAATAGTAATAGAGTCCCGCTTTCGTCATGCCCATGGCTTCGGCGATATTTCGTATGGAGGCCTTTTCATATCCGAGGTCGCAGAGAATTTTGGTCGCCGTTCCATATACGGAGGCCCGTCGCTGTTCCTTTTCTTTTTCCCGATAGGTTTTCGCCATGGCATTCTCCTTGTTGTTTGAAATGGTTCAGAGGAAAGATGTTCCTCTTACATGAAAAATATTGACAACGTCAATGGGGGGTGATAGGAATATTTCTACCGGTCGTTCGGTAACTTTACCTTCCGGCCAATCACTTTGTCAAACGAATTTTATTTGATCGTGGGCGAACACATAGAAAGGGAAATCATGACGACAGGAATATACAGCGAAGAGCACGATATTTTTCGAGAGACATGCAGGAAATTTGTGGCCAAAGAGATCACGCCTTTTGTGCCGGAATGGGAGGAGGCACGAGCTGTTCCACGGGAGCTTTGGCTGAAGATGGGAGAGTACGGTTTTCTCTGCCCCTGGTTGCCCGAAAAATATGGAGGATTGGATTTGGGATTTGAGTATTCGGTGATCCTCAACGAGGAATTGATTCGGGGAGACGGCCTCGGCGTGGGTGTTCCCCTGCACAGCGACGTGGCTACCCCCTATGTTTTCAGCTATGGCAGCGATGGCGTCAAAGAGCGATGGCTTCCGGGCTGTGTTACCG
>JBBSAR010000471.1:0-3695 GCA_038252125.1 Desulfatiglandales bacterium | reverse complement strand
GTAGATGCCTCGCTTTTTCTGAAGAGCAACCACTACTATATTGGCGGCAGCCTCATAGAAAAGACAGGACCGCAGACCTATGTGGTCAAGGATTGTCGTGTAACCACCTGCGATGGTGTGAATCCCGACTGGTTGCTCACCGGGTCGGAGACAAAGGTGACCATCGAGGGATACGGTACCGTAAAAGACGCGGCCTTTCGCGTGAAAGGGCTGCCGATCCTCTATTTTCCCTACATGATCTTCCCCGCCAAGACCAAACGACAGACCGGCCTGCTGCCGCCAAGCGGGGGATACTCTACGTTGAACGGCGTGGAGCTGGAAGTGCCTCTTTTCTGGGCTATTTCCGACCAGATGGATGCGACGTTTTACCAGCGGTACATGAGCAGCCGGGGGTACATGCAAGGAGCTGAATTCCGTTATGTAACCGATGAGAACTCAAAGGGGGTCCTGGAATTCAATATCCTCTCCGATAAGGAAAAGACCAAGGATATGTCGAACCAGGATTCCATCGATATCAGTCCCTTTGAAAGGACGAACAGCACCCGCTACTGGCTCAGAGGAATGGCTGATCAGGACCTCCCCCTTGACCTGGTGGCCAGGCTGGACATGGATTATGTGAGCGATCAGGATTACCTGCGGGAGTTTGAAGTAACGCTGCCCGGTTTCACGGCCATGGCGAACCTGGAACATGGGTTCGATCGTCCGGTGCAGGAAAAACGCTCTCCCACAAGGCGCTCGGCTCTCAGGCTAAGCCACGATGATGAGTCCTACAGCATCCAGGGGATCAGCACCTATTATGAGCAGGTTGAAAATCCTGCGATCAAAAATCTTACTCCCGAACCGCTGGCGGGCTTAAACTACAACCTTCTTCAGGAACAGATTCAGGGATTGCCGATTTTCTTTAATGTGGGATCCAGTTACGATTATGTATACAGGAACGAAGGGGACAAAGGGCACAGCCTCTCCGTTGCCCCGGAGGTGAATTTTCCCTTCTGGTTGGGGCCTTACGTTGAATTTGAACCGTCCTTCAAATACGCGTACAATGCCTTGTGGGTGGATGGTGAAAGTGAGAGCAACCGCCAGTATGAGTCGGCCTATGAAATGGGAGCAAGGCTGAGTACGGACGCCCAGAGGGTATTTCACACGGCGCTCTTTAATGCCAGCAGACTCAGGCACAAGATGCGCACGTCGCTCGCATACAACTACAGCGCATACCAGACCGACAGCGATCTTACTCCATGGGCTACGCTTCTGTCTCAGGATAATGCAAATAACTATTTCGGAAACCGGGTTACGCTGTCGTGGGAAAATTTTCTGGATGCCCGAATAGAAGACGGGAAGGGAAATGTCGTTTACAACCAGTGGGCCCAGTTCAAACTGAACCAGAGCTACGATATGGAAGAGTACAGAAGCGATAATGCGGATTCCGAACCGTTTTCCCCCCTGGAAGCCCTGTTTATTGTCACGCCTTTTCCAAATCTGGATCTGCGGGGAAGCGCCGCCTGGAACCACTACCAGAAAGATTTTTCAAATGCCACCCTGTCAGGAACCCTGCTGGTACCTCGTACCGGAGGCAGGCGCGATGACTATGAGGTCAACTACCAGTACATTAACGAGGGCCAGTCCAATCTGAATTTCCGGGCTAATGTAAACATCCTTCATGGTTTTTCCGTCGGGGCTTCCATGCAGAGGGACCTGTATGCCGAACAGAACATCTCTACCGCCGGGTGGCTGGGATTCGAGACCCAGTGCTGGGGCATCCGGTTAGGGGCCGAGAAGCAGACAGGACAGACCAATGTCATCGTGGTCCTCAAGCTTGCCGGCCTGGGGGATACGGGTGGGTGGTAAAGAAATGTTTCTCTGCCCGGATTATCGTGAGTAAAATTCCGGGAACCGGGAGTGGTCCGCCTGGCTGTCAGGGAAGCAAAGGCCGCAAAATTTTCATCCCGGATAAACCATGACCCAGGAAAAATCAGCCCCGAATCCCGTCCGTCCCACAAGGTTGCGGCGCTTTCTTCGATGGCTTTGGAGCCTCTGGCCCCACTGGCCCATGGCCGCGGCCATTGTAGCAAGCGGCGCCGCGAATATCCTCAAAAGTCTCAAATTCGATCTCTTGCCCTTTGGTCAGTTCAGCCCCCTCATCGGGTTGGGGAAGTCGCTGGCCATCCTGGCCAACAGCACCCAGGCCATTCTGGGAATCGGGCTTGTATTGGTGGGATTCGCTCTGCTTCGAAGGCTTGCCGCCGCCTGGTCCTTTGCCGTGATCCTTCTTTTGGTGACCGTGGGGGTGAATCTGGCCCAAGAACACTGGGGAAAAAGTCTCATTCTCCCAGGCGCCATGTTGCTGGCCATGATGGCGTTGCGGGGCCACTTCAACCGCCAGACGGATCTTGCGAACTACGCCATCTCGCTTACAGGCATCTTCTCCATCCTCGCTTATGGAACTTTCGGCAGCTATCTGCTTGGCGATGGTTTCACCCCGGCCATTCATGACCTGACCACTTCTTTTTACTTTACCATTATCACCGTTTCCACGGTCGGGTATGGCGATATCACGCCCATTACGCCCGAGACGCGCTTGTTTGTCGTATCCCTGCTTGTTGTGGGCCTGAGCGTTTTCGCCACCGCCATTGCATCCGTCCTGGGACCGGCTATCAGCAAGAGGCTGGGCCATATTCTCAACCCTGAAGGAGGCAGAATGAAACTGGAAAACCATATCATCCTGGCCGGGGAAGGTTCCATCGCCGGAAACACCGCCAGGGAACTGGCGGACAGGAAACTTTCTTTCGTTCAAATCATAAGCCAAAGCGGAAAGACCGTTCCACCGGTCGAAGTGGAGATCATTGGAGACCCCACCGACGAGGCCGTATTGGAAAAGGCAGGCATCCAAAAGGCGAGGATGGTCATAGCGGCCGGAGACGATGATGGGGACAATGCCTTTATTACCCTGTTGGTCAAGGATTTGAACCCAAAGGTTCGCGTGTTGGCCGTGGCCAATGCCATCACGGCCATTCGAAGACTGAAACTGGCCCGGGCGGACCTGGTCTTTGCGCCGGCAGCGGTGGGGAGCCGTCTCCTGGCCAATCTGGCGGAAGGGGATCAGATTTCCGATGAGTTCCGGGACTTGTTGGAAGGCGGGGAAGTCAGGTAGATCCTGTTTGCCTGTTGGGTATCGGTCCTTCACACGGCCCCGTCAGCCATGTCAATTTGAACGATCAGGTTTTTCGTTTCAAAGACTCTCTGTAGACTTCCTTATCCCTTCGTGGTCCAACGGCCAGCACGAAAACCGTAACCCTTCCTTTTATGTTGTTATCAAAAATATGGTTATCAGGGCCAAGTATCTGAAAAAGGGTTGTTGCCCTCTTATACAATGGAGTGTTGGAGTACTAGAGTAATGGCAAAGAACCCATCATTCCATTACTTCATCACTCCGTCTACTTTGAGTTGCTGCTTGGCCGCCGGCGCATGAACCGGGCTGCAAACGGGTTGCCGGTGGCATCGTTGTCATCGGCCTTCGTCAGGGTGCCCATGACAACCTTCAGGCCTTCAGCCAAACCTTCGCCTTCCACCTCGGTCATGGTCCCGTCGCTCATTTTCGTTCGTACGGGAATGGGCCGCACATAGGGTTCTTCCAGGAACCAAACCACCCCTTTGCCCGTGATTTGCGATCCGGATTTCTCTTTCTGGGCTGCATG
>JBBSAR010000470.1:0-3697 GCA_038252125.1 Desulfatiglandales bacterium | reverse complement strand
GTTATGAGTAGTTTTATGACTCATAATGGAGAAACAATTGGACAGCCTATTTTTAGGCCTCATCGCCTCAAAAGTCCGAATTAAGCTTCTTACCCGCTTTTTCTTCAACCCGGGAACAAGGCCTATCTCAGGGAACTGGCAAGCGAATTCAAAGTTTCCACCAACTCCGTCCGCGAAGAACTGAACCAGCTGACCAAAACCGGTCTCCTCAACTCCAAAAAAAACGGCCGCAACATCCTCTACGAAGCCAATGAAAAACATCCCCTGTTCCCTGAACTCAAATCCATGGTCGGAAAAGCCATGGGCATCGACCAGGTCATCGACAGCATCGTCACCCGGTTGGGGGATCTGGATAGAGCCTATTTGATTGATGATTACGCGGAAGGAAAAGACACGGGGATTGTCGATCTCCTGCTGGTGGGCAAAATTGACCAATACCACTTGAACGATTTGAGCAGAAAAACAGAACGATACATTAAGAGAAAGATCCGATCACTTGTATTAACCCAAGAAGAATTCTCCGATGATATTTCCTTTAATTCCTCTTGATTAACTTGATTCTCCTGAGATACAATGTATATCAAAAGGGAGGTTGATATGGCTATAACAACAATGGTTCACGTTCGCGTGGACGAACAGATAAAGACACAGGCGGCGGAAACGCTCGCGGCAATGGGGCTGACCGTTTCCGATGCCGTACGCGTTTTTCTGACCCTGGTCGTCGCCGAAAAACAATTGCCGTTTGCCCTCAAAGTTCCAAACACCGATACTCGCACTGCGATGGCCGAAGTTGACGAGATTACCCGAAAGCGCCAGGCACGTTTCGGCACTGCTACAGAGTTGTTCGATGACCTTAAAAAAAACAGCGGCCGGTAAACGGGCTTCGCTGCCACGTGCTGCGGACTACACGAAATCCTTCCTGAAAGATTGGGGGGCTTGTCGCGTTCCGGTCGGTACGACATAAACCGGCTCAAGAAAGTGATGCTGCTGCTGATCGCCAATGATGCTCCACTCGGGCCGGAGTGGCTCGATCACCCGTTAGGCGGCGACCTGGCAGGGTATCGCGAATGTCATGTCGGAGGTGATTTTCTGCTGGTGTACAAGCTTGATGACAGTGGAAAGCCCGGCTTGGTCGTGTTCGTCCGAACGGGAACTCACGCTAAGTTGTTCGGATAATGCCCTCCGCTCACCGATGAAAAAAAAATCTTGACCACGTGCCCGAAAATTCAACCCATTCGAGGTTTTGACCGCGCCAAAATATCCCGTTGCCAAACGAAAAGGCTTCAGTGAATTCATACCAACCAGGCAAACTTCAGAAAAAAAGGGCTATCTTCATTTTCTTCTCACTTATACTGATTGTACTTTCAGGTTTCTATCTGAGATGTGAACCCGCATTAAAAACCGAAGTCATCAAACCACTGCGCGCCGATGCCAGCCAATATTTCATGTATGCATACAACTTGTATATCTGAAAAAGCCAGCCTGGAATTGAATGACGAAAACCTGGAATTACTTGAGGAGGTCTCAGATTTCAACCTTGAAGCGAGGTATCCGGATGATAAGTTCTCATTCTATAAGAAAAGCACCATGGAATTTACGGAAAATAAACTTAAACAAATTGAGAGGTTAAAAAAATGGCTTTTTCAAAAGCTTCAGTCATCAATCTAATAAAAGAATTTTGATCCACTGAAAGTGGGTACACTCGTTGACGAAGCTCCGGAGGTTTTCAACATGGTTAGAGAAGAACTCTCAACTTTTGCTGATTTTCTTGAACAAGCAGATTGACATAGTTTTAATTCGCCTATCATCTTTTTTTGCCATGCGAACAGACAGAGGGGACCTACAGAATGGATGAGAAAGATATGGATAAGATGACCAACAGCCGACTGGCAAGCACCAAAACAGTTCTGAAGGAATGCTTTTGGGGAGAATACCATCTCTCCGCCCAAGAGATACTTGATCGACTCGACAGAAAAGAACCAGGATTTGACCGGTTTTTGATTTCCAAGATCATTGAAAACAGCCGTCATCCCTCCCGGCATCTTAGGAATCTGTTTCCTCCCGGCATCCTTCAAAATTTGTTAGACCGGTACCTTGACCAAGCGGGAGAAAATAAACGTCTCCGACTTATTGCGGCAAATGTAACAGGCAATTATAGTCAGGCCCCGGAGTATCAATGGCGACGCTAAACTACACGAATATCTACGCCCTGCAAGACAAGGTCCTTGCTGCGATCTTTTCATCGGAAACGACCTTCTACCTAACAGGCGGCACCTGTCTGAATCGCTTCTACCATAATAGAAGATATTCAAACGACCTTGATCTATTCACGAATGAAAATGCTTTATTCCGCGATGATGTCCGCATACTTCTGGACGCTCTTACATCTGCGTCTCTTTCCTATGCGATTCAGGTTGATACCCGGGACTTCGTCAGGCTGCTTATTCAGGATGAATTGCAGCTCGACTTGATCAATGACCGTGTTTATCGATACGGCAAAAGCATCCATTCTCCCCTGGAAATCGTTTTGGACAATGAGTTGAATATTTGTGCAAACAAGCTATGCGCCATTATCGGACGGGATGATCCCAAAGACATGTTTGATCTCTATACGATCTTCAAAAAAGGTAAATTAGACTGGAAAATGGCCATCACTGCAGCGGCAAAGAAATGCGTCTTGGACCCGGAGGTCCTTGAATTCCGGTTGACATCCTTTCCTTTGGAATTACTGGATTTGCTCGCGGTTGTAGATCCCAGCACAGTCAGCGAAATGAAACAAGGGTATTCGCATATGTTGGAGCATATATTGGATATATTTTAACGCGGCCGGTGCCGATCCCGATGCGGAAATCGGTGAAGCTCATGACCCGGAAACCCACCTGATACCCCTGGTTTTGGATGCGGCGACCGGCAAGAGGGAGAATATTAAGATCTTTGGTACTGATTACGACACTCACGACGGCACCTGCATTCGGGATTATGTGCATGCTTCGGATCTGGCCGACGCTCATGTTCTTGCGCTTGAATATCTCAAGGATACGGGAAAGAGCGATAGCTTTAATCTGGGTAACGGCGATGGTTTTTCCGTCAGGGAAGTCATTGAGACAGCCGGTAAGATAACTGGTAGAAAAATTCGTGCAATCCCGAGGCGGTGGAGAGCTTTTTGTCTGGTGACGGTGAGGTATGGAAAGCGATGTTGCGTGACTATATAAATGCTACCATTGGTTTTGAAGCACTTGGCCAACAGATACGAAAGCCCAGCAAAAGCCTTCATCGGATGTTAAGCTCTGCTGGTAACCCGAATTCAAAGAACTTCTTTGCGATTCTACGTCTCTTACAGGATAACGAAGGCTTGGAGTTATCAGTTATTGCCCGTCACCAACCAGATGCCGCTATGCATCATACGGCCCCATAATAAACCAACAAAAAGCCCCTTTTCGCGCCTTTTCGGTTCATAACAAACTCTGTGCCTCTGCCTGCCCCGTTAAATCTCTTTGGCTTCTATTTAACTGGGGTGCTCTCTGCTGTGAGAGATATTATTTTCAATAACGTGACAAAGTGCCAACCTAGGATGTCCCCTATTACAACGCAGCAAGAGTCAACGGCAGACTTGACCCCCTTCTCTGGGATAAACTATGGCCGACTTTGTGGAACATGATTCCAGATCCGTTATCCGATGGGCGTTTATTGCTTGTAT
>JBBSAR010000469.1:0-3701 GCA_038252125.1 Desulfatiglandales bacterium | reverse complement strand
TTGAAAGGAGATAAAGAGATGGGATTCAGCCAGTTGCTTACCACGAGAAGAAGTTGCAGGTCCTTTGATTCCACGCCTGTAGCCGAGGAACAGATAGAAGCGATTCTGCAAGCCGGGTGCTGGGCGCCCAGTCCATTGAACCTTCAGCCGTGGGAATTCATCGTGGTTACGGATCCTCAGACAAAAACTCAGGTCAAAAACGCAGCCGAAAAGGCAAAAAATGAGGTGATTGCAGCCGACGGACCCGGATGGGTAAAGAAATACTCCGCGGATTTCGTGCAGGATGCCCCTCTTCTTCTTGTGGTGGTCTTCAATCCTGGAAAAGGAGGTTTGGGCGCGTTTTTCGGCCAGCCGCACGGTGCCTTGCAGGCGGCATCGGCGTGCATCCAGAATATGATGTTGAAGGCCTCGGAGCTGGGCCTGGAGTCCCTGTGGTTTACCTTCTTTCGGCCGGACGTACTGCAGCCCGTATTCAGCCTTCCCGAAAACCGTGAAATCGCAGGCGTCATCGCCATGGGCAAGCCCTCCGAAGAACCGAAAGCCATGCCTCGCCGGGCCCCGGTCATCTATCGGGAAAAATACGGAGTCACAAAGGAATGAGCTACTTACCCCCGGGAAATATCAGCATCCACAATCCCAAAACAACAAAAAGGGCGCCGGCTCCCGCCTTGATATAGTGAGGGGGAATCAGCTTGCTTATGGCGCCGCCGAAAAGGACGGCCAGCAGGGATGTGAGTGCAAGGGCCGTTGCTGAACCAATGAATACGGCCAGGCGCGTTTTGTTCTCCGCTGCCAGAGCAAAAGTTGCCAGTTGGGTCTTATCTCCCAGTTCCGCAAGAAAAATCATCGCGAACGTGGTGAACAGGACTTTGAAATCCATCCTTTTCTCCTTCCGTTTCAGGCGGTATGGGGCTTTGGAATCGTTGCGGTGGGTTGCGCCTGACTCTCCTTTACAACAGCAGGAGGGCCAGGCGCTTGAAAGTTTGGACAAAAAAAGGCTGAGGATCAGGCCTGGTTGTATACAGCGGTTGCCGCTTCCAATGCACCGGAACGGGTGGCAACACCCTGGGCTTTCAGGATGGTTTCCAGTGCGGCCAGAAAGAGGACAACGTTTCTGGGTCGGGATGCATATCCCATAATGCCGACCCGCCATATCTTTCCGGCAAGAGCGCCTAAACCGCCTCCGATCTCCATACCGAATTCCTGCAAGAGCGTTTTCCTCACTTTAAGATCATCGGCGCCCTCCGGGATAGAGATAGCATTGAGCATGGGCAGCCGTTCCCCTTCCGCGACAAACATGGAAAGGCCCATGGCCTCCACGCCTGCCACAAGGGCCTTGTGATTTTTGAGATGGCGCGCAAATCTTTTTTGGAGCCCCTCTTCCGCAACGAGCCTGAGTGCCTCTCTCAGAGCATAGATCATGTTGATCGGAGCCGTATGGTGGTACTTCCTATCCGCTCCCCAATAGTCGGCGACCAAACTCATATCCAGATACCAGCTCAGAACAGGGGTCTTTCTATTCTTAATCGCATCCATGGCGCGACTGCTGAATGAGATGGGAGACAGGCCTGGAGGGCAGGAAATACACTTCTGGGTGCAACTGTACACGGCATCTATCCCCAATTCATCGATGGGAACATTCAGGCCACCAAGAGAAGTTACACAATCCGCCAGAAAAAGGGCGCCGGCATCGGCCGCGATTTTTGACAGGTCTTCCAGCGGCGTGCAGACTCCTGTAGACGTTTCGGCGTGGACAACGGCAAGAACTTTCGGGCTTTTTTCTTTCACGGCCTTTCGTACATCTTCGGGATTGATCGCCTTTCCCCATTCTGCATCGATTCTTGTGAGTTTGCCGCCAATCCGATTGACGATATCGCACATCCTGGCGCCGAACACACCATTGACGCAGACCACGACTTTATCGCCCGGTTCTACAAGATTGACAAAAGCGGTCTCCATTCCCGCGCTTCCCGTCCCCGAAACGGGAATGGTGAGCTTGTTTTCCGTCTGAAACAGGAACCGCAGCAATTGCTGCGTCTCGTTCATCAGGAACAGAAAGGTGGGATCAAGATGGCCTATGCATGGAGCAGCCATGGCCTGAAGCACACGGGGGGGAACATCACTGGGCCCGGGCCCCATGAGAACCCTCTGGCCCGGATCAAGATCTTTAAAATCATTTGCGTTAAAACTCATATTTGCCTCCTAATTTAGTCAGTTTGCACCCATCGTTTGAGCGTTTGGACCGTACACGACTCACGGCTTGCAGCCCTTCAACCGGGAACTGATAGCCATGAACCGTGAATGGTGGTTACCAAATTTCATTGCTTTTTGCGTTGCCCCTCCCTGTAAGCCGGCCGAGGAACAATGGAAGGGGACTATATGGGAGAATCCAACCGGTGTCAAGGATGGATGTGGTGTTGCAGCGATTCTCGTACACCATTTTCACCGGACTAGATCAGCGCATGCAGAACATTCAAAAGTTCATCATATTCCTCGCCTTTGAAACAGAATTGAATTTCCCGGAATTTTTTTCGCAGGACCATAACCTGCTCCCTGACCTGTTTTCTGTCTTTGACCACATCCGCAATGAGCTGGGCGACCTGTTGAAAATCGTTTTTCTCCATCCCGAATCGCGTCATTTCGGCTGTTCCCAATCGCAGCGCTCCCGAGGCGGTAAAGCCTTCATCAAAGGGCGCTGCCTGGTAATTGCAGATGATGTTATTGGCTTCCAGTTCCGCGGCGATTTCCGGACCCCGACCGTATCCCACGTTCAGAATGACCTGGTGGGTTTCCGTGAAATCGATAGCGGGATCGCCCGCCACATCCAAACCGCAATCCCGGAGTCCCCTTGCCAGGACCCTGGCATTGGCGAGAACTTTTTGCTGATATTCGTCCCTAAAATGATTCATTTCATAAGCGGCCGCCAACAGCCCCAGCATGGTGCCAAGATGGTGGTTGGACACGGACCCTGGAAAGGACCGCCTTTCGATGGCCTCCCACAGCTCATAGGACGGATCGTGTTCCGTGTATGGGCATCCCACGATTCCTCTCTGCGTGCCGAAAAATGTCTTGTGCGTGGACCCCGTCACCAGGTCGGCCCCTTCCTTGAACGGCTCCTGAAAGTGCGGCCCCACCAGACCTAATACGTGGGCCATATCGTACAGGACAACGGCTTCAATCCCCGCGGTATCCAGAAAGTTCCGGACATCGGCGACAGGCTCCCGGTGAAGGACCATGCTCTTGCCAAAAACAATGAGTTCCGGTCGATATTGATCGATGAGATCGATGGTGGCGGAAACATCGGTCTTGTACGGATTTTCGGGGAGAACAGGAAAATGAACGACAGCAGTCCGTTCGGTTACGGGATCGTGGGCAATAAAATCTTTCAGGGCGCCCATGGGTTGGGCGCTCAAGTGGCCGCCCTTGCCAATGTGGTTGCAAAGAGCCCTACCAATCCGTCGGGGTTCCCGTTTCCTGTCCATGCGGTTCAGATAGTCCATCATGGCGCTGAAAACCGCCATATTGGCCATCTGTCCGCTGATCAGCCGGGTTTCCACCTGTTCGCAACCCAGATACTCCTTCATCTGCTGCTGGAGCAGTTCTTCCACCCGGGCAATAAAATCGGTGCCCTGGTAGTAGAAGATGCCCGCATCATAAAATGCCTTTGATTTCTTGTGCTCCCCATACCGGAATGCGGGATC
>JBBSAR010000468.1:0-3712 GCA_038252125.1 Desulfatiglandales bacterium | reverse complement strand
TGGACCTTCAAAAGAACATTCCTCATGTGAAAGTGGATTCCGCACAGATGCAAATGGTTCTTTCGGCCATTCTTGCCAACGCCGATGAAGCGGCGTTAGAGGCCGGTCGAATAAAAATTACCACAAGAAGCCTCAAGGTCGATAAAGAATTTGTCAAGAACCACAGGGATTTTGCTCCAGGCAGTTACGTGAGCCTGACGATTGAGGATCACGGAAAAGGGATGGATGGGGAAACGCTGAGCAAACTGTTTGATCCCTTTTTTACTACGAAGTTTCAGGGAAGGGGGCTGGGCATGGCCGCGGTTTACGGGATCATTCGAAATCATCACGGATCGATCTTTGTGGACTCAAAACTCGGTAGCGGAACGCTGGTCCGGATCTATCTGCCCGCCGTGGAAGCGACCCCTGAAAAGTCCGAGGGACCGTTGGAAGAACTGGAAATGGGGGCTGGAAACATCTTGCTCATTGAAGATGAAGCCATGGTCATCGAAATCACCCAGACCCTTCTGGAAAGACTCGGTTATAAGGTGTTCGTGGCAAAAACCGGAAAAGATGCCATCCATACGGCCAGAACCCTCCTACAAGATATCAACCTCGCCCTGCTGGATATCAAATTGCCCGATATGGAAGGGGGGAAGGTATATCCTCTTCTTATGGAAGCCCGCCCGGGCCTTAAAGTTATCGTGTGCAGTGGGTATTCAATGGATGGTCCTGCTCAGGAGATTCTCAATGCAGGCGCACAGGATTTCATGCAGAAGCCGTTTTCTCTTGCGACGTTGAAAAGCAAGTTGATTAAGGTATTGAAAAACTGAGAGGGGATAGGGCTCAGGGGAGGATATTTCCCTACCGGCTTCTTTTACCTGTCGATCCAAGGAGGGTTCATGACAAAAGATATGGAGAGAAAAGGGTCTGCTTCCATCATCGGGCAGGGAATATTGAAAACCGTTGCCGTCATCGGAATAGGCCTCAGTCTGTTTGAGCTGTACACTGCCGGAATCGTTGCCATGACCGCCATGAGGCACAGGGCCGTTTTTCTCAGTTCCATCCTCGTTATCGCCTTCCTGACCAGGCCTCTTTATCAGAAGGCCCGAAGAGATCGCATGAATGCGGCCCTTTGCGTGGACCTGTTTCTTGTTCTCGTGACCATTGTGGTGGGGGCGTATATCTTTATCGATCTGAACGGCATTTTCGATCGACAGGGGGACTGGAGTCCGTGGGATATCGCGGCCGGAATTACCCTGATCGTCCTGGTTTTGGAAGCAACGCGGCGGGTGATCGGTCTGAACCTGACGCTCATCGCCTTTGTATTTCTCCTGTTCGGATATTTCGGGCCATACATGCCGAACATCCTTGTCCATAAGGGATATTCCATCGAACGTATGGCCACCACGCTTTCTCTCACCACGGAAGGGATCTTCGGTCTTCCCACCGGAGTAGCGGCAACGTTCGTCTTCATATTTATTCTTTTCGGGGCCTTTCTGGACAAGACGGGCGCCGGGACTTTTTTTATAGACATGGCCTATTCACTAACAGGCCGCTTTTCCGGAGGACCGGCAAAAACAGCGGTGATTGCCAGTGGATTTATGGGGTCGGTTGCCGGAAGCGCGGTGGCCAATGTGGTGGCTACAGGTTCCTTTACCATCCCCATGATGAAAAAGATCGGCTATAAACCCCATGTAGCGGCGGCCGTGGAGGCAGCGGCCTCCACCGGGGGGCAGCTCATGCCTCCCATCATGGGGGCAGGCGCCTTCCTGATGGCTGAATTCACGCAGACGCCCTATCTTGAGATTGTCAAAATTTCTTTTATTCCCGCGATTCTCTACTTTTTTTCCGTTATTCTCTTTGTGCACATTGAGGCCCAGAAACTGGGAATCTGGGGTCTGCCGAAAGAGCTTCTGCCGAGGATCGGAAAAACCCTGAAGAACGGCATTCATTTCATTGTCCCCGTAGCGATTCTCATCACCGTACTCATCATGAATTACAGCCCGATGATGGCGGGATTCATCGCCATACTTGCCGTTTACTGCACCGCACTTACGAGAAAGGGATCGCGCATATCTTTTAAAACCCTGCTGAAAACCCTGGAAATGGGTGCACGAAACGCCGTGGTGGTGGCTGTCGCCTGCGCGGCCGCGGGGATCATCGTGGGGGTGGTCAATCTCACCGGCACCGGGCTCCGTTTTTCATCTCTCGTGGTTTCTCTTTCGCATGGCATTCCGCTGCTGGCCCTGGGCCTGGTTGCCTTTACCTCCCTGCTTCTTGGAATGGGGTTGCCGGTTACCGCATCCTATATCGTGCTGGTCATCCTTGCCGGACCCGGACTCATGGACTTGGGCATACCACTCCTTACGGCCCACATGATTGTCTTCTGGTACAGCCAGGACGCGAATATCACGCCTCCGGTTGCCCTGGAATCTTTTGCCGCATCAGGCATTGCCGGCTCCAGTCCCATGCGCACTGCTTTTACTTCCTGGAAACTGGCCAAGGGACTCTATATCATTCCCGTCATCATGGCCTATCATCCATTGCTCTTAAATGGCCCCACCGGTGAGGTGATAAAGACGGTTATATTCTCCGTCCTGTCCATCACTGCCTTCGTAATCTGTATGGAGAAATTTTTTCTTACCTCCGTCACCTGGGTGGAAACCATCCTGTACGGGGCGAGTGCCATTCTGATGATATGGGCAGGCGATACGCTGAACTATTTAGGGTTTATTCTGTTCGCTATTCTTGCTGTAATGCAAATTGTTGTGAAGAAAAGGAAAGGAAAAAGGGAAACAAATGACAACCATTTACGGCTTTGAGCTGTTGCAGGAGCAGGAGATCAGGGAAATCAAGGCAGTGGCGAAGTTATTCCGCCACCGCAAGACGGGGGCGGAACTTCTCTCTCTCGCGACGGATGATGAAAACAAGGTTTTCGGCATTACTTTTCGTACGCCCCCTTCCGATTCAACGGGTGTGGCCCATATATTGGAACATTCCGTTCTTTGCGGCTCTCGTAAATATCAGGTGAAAGAACCATTCGTGGAACTCCTGAAAGGATCCTTGCAGACGTTCCTCAATGCGTTTACCTATCCGGATAAGACCTGCTACCCGGTTGCCAGTCAGAACCTTCAGGATTTTTATAACCTGATCGATGTCTATCTGGACGCGGTTTTTTATCCGAGGATTACCCCCGCCATATTCCAGCAGGAAGGATGGCATTTTGAGCTGGAAAAAATCGATGAACCCCTCTCCTATAAAGGGGTGGTTTATAATGAGATGAAAGGGGCTTATTCTTCCCCGGACAGTGTGCTGTCGGAATACTCTCTTCAAAGCCTTTTCCCGGATAATGCCTACGGTTTCGATTCGGGTGGCGATCCCGGGGAAATTCCGAATCTCAGGTATGAACAGTTTCACACTTTCCATGAAAAATACTACCATCCATCCAACGCCAGGATATATTTTTATGGCGACGATGATCCGGACGAACGGTTGAGGCTCATGAATGCGTGTCTAAAGGATTTTGAGCCCCTTAAGATGGTTTCCAAAATAGATCTGCAGACGCCCTTTAAGGAACCCAGACGCCTGACGCGTCCTTTCATGGCGGGAGAGGCGAACATAGATGATCCCAAAGGGATGGTCACCCTAAACTGGTTGTTGTCGGAAACCATCGATATTGAAACGAATTTTTCCCTTCAGATTCTGGAATTCATACTCCTTGGCATGCCCG
>JBBSAR010000467.1:0-3712 GCA_038252125.1 Desulfatiglandales bacterium | reverse complement strand
TTCCTTTTCCAACCTCTCAATCCTTACAGGCTCCACCAGGAGGGTGAGTCCTCTCACCTCCCGAACCTGAATCATCTCTCCCTTTTCAACAAAACCATCATGGCCGGTTACATCCCCCTTCCACCGCTCACCTCTCACCAGGACATAGCCCGACGGCGCCAGTCTCTCCTGGGCAATGCCTTGCAATCCAATCATGGAAAACGGATCCCCCGGACGGATCCGACAATCATAGGAACGCCACACAAAACGGAACATGACCATATCTTTGACGACCCACGCGCAAACGAAAGCCGCGGCCATCCAAAGGGGCAATTCCAGCCACTTTACCGCAAGCGCCGCCCCCAAAAGAGCCATCAAAATCCCGGGAATCTGGAACAGGGCATATCTCGCTAAGACCCGAAAATGCCAGGAACCGCTTCTCATGTCAACCAGTCACTACCCCCGAGCTTCCCAACCTTCTAAAATCACATAAATTATTGGAAATATGGGTTGTTAGTTTTCCTTAATTTAAGATGCTTTCGATGCTGCTTTCCATGCTGATACCAAGGAATCGATTCCTATGCCACGGATTACGCATATCCTGGTCGCATCCCTTTTTGGAGTGCTTGGAGAAAGTAGCTCGAAAGCCTTTCTTTTGTCAAGGAAGACAACGAGGAAATGGTTCTGGATACCGGCAAGCGGATACAGCCTGGAAGGAGAAGCCAGAGAGATCATGAAGAGGGGATGTGATGCCTTTATTCAGAAACCCTTCAGACTGGAAGAGCTTTTTCGAAAAATGGGAGAGATTTTGGCAAAGCAAGGTCAGCCACATGAAGTCATTCCCTCATGATGGCGATTTGCGTCCTTGAGATTTCCAGAAAACCCAGTTTTGCTTTGACTTTAAAGAAGAGTTTTTTTTATACTCCTTCCTCCGAAAATGAAACATTATGGATTTGCCCGATGAATCAATGGGCGGCTTAAAAAGGATTAACAAACATGTCAAAGGCTCTCGAAATAATGGCGGACACCGTCCGCAACGGACCGGATGTTCTTGCCCGAATCAAGGCACGGACTTCAAAAAAGATGGTCGGATATTTTTTTCCGGTGGTTCCCGAAGAGCTGATCTACGCAGCCGGACTCCATCCTGTTCAGATTTACCCCCTCCTGCAGGAAATGATCACGGAGGCGGATGCCCATCTTCAATCCTACCTCTGTTCCTATGTTAGAGCAACCTGGGACCAGGTGATCAAGGGAAAGGCTTCCTACCTGGATGGCATCATCATTCCGAGAAGTTGCGAAGCCGTCACCTTCCTTTATCAGACCTGGAAACGGAACAACCCTCTCCCATTCACGGAGTATCTCAACGTGCCGTGGAAGAAGAGCGAAAACACGATCCTTTTTTTCACCAAAGAGCTTGAAAGGGTCAAGAACCACCTGGAGACCTTCACGGGGAAGAGGATCTCCAGTGAATCCCTGGAGAAGGCCATCGCGTTATACAACAGGCATCGGTCACTCATGAGGAAGGTCTATGACCTGCAAAAGGCCGACTTCCCTCCCCTTTCCGGGCTGGAAACCCTTCAGATGGCCATGTCCGGTTTCCTCCTCGACAAAGAGGAACATTCGCAACTATTGGAGGAGGCTTTGACGGAAATCGAGCAAAGGTCCGCTCCTTTAGAGTCGCCCGTTCGGCTCCTTCTTTCCGGGGGATGTGTCATTGATGTCCGGCTCTGGGAAATGATAGAATCCCGCGGCGCTTCCATTGTTGCAAATGACGTCGCCAACGGCGCCCGGGCATTTTCCCATACCGTGGAGGAAGGTCAAGATCCCCTTGCCTCCCTGGCCAGGGCTTACATATCGGTCCCCTGTGCGTTCAATACATCCGTTGCGGACCGGTTCGCGTTTGTTTCCGCGGCCATCAAAAGTCACGGAATCAAAGGCGTTATCTTTGCCATCAACAGAAACTGCGAAACGGAAAAGTTTGATTATCCGGAACTGTCCAGAAAAATTAAGGAAAAACTCGGCATCCCCACTTTCCTTATCGAAACCGATTACATGAGCAACATGGAACCCCTGCGGACACGCATAGAAGCGTTCATTGAAATGCTGCAGGACGAAGGAGAGTAAAGCGATGGGGGAAGAGAAAAAAAGGGAACGACCGGCCTTTAACAGAGATGTATCGAAAGCCATGGCAAGGCACTATAACCATGTACAGACCAAACGGCCTCTGGCCTATACATTGATGTCCTCAAACCCGCTCATCGAGATAGCCTACGCGGCGGACATTCAACCCGCGTTTCCGGAAAACTACGCCTGCGTAATCGCGGCCCGACACAAGTCCGGGGAGTATTGTGAAAAGGCGGAAGCCGCAAATTACACGCAGGATATTTGCTCCTATTGCAGGAACCACCTGGGTTACATTAATAGTTCGGATGCAGACCCTCCCATGGGAGGCATAGGAGACCCGGATCTGCTTCTCATGAGCAGCAGCGCCTGCACGCACTACTTCAAATGGTGGGATACCCTTCGAGAGATAACGGGCAAACCCCTTATTTTCGTAAATACGCCGCGGGTCATGGAAACCGGGGCCGTCCCCGATTACTATCTGCCGTTTACCATGGAAGAGATCAGACTGGCCATGGCTGAGATGGAAAAGGTCCTGGGCATTGAAATCAGTCCGGAGAGACTCGCACAGGCGGTCCACCGGAGCGACCAGGTAGTCCTTTATTGGCAAAAAATTCTGGAGCTTCAAAAAGCAATTCCCGCTCCCCTGGGGCTTTCCGATCTGGGAAATGCCCTTTTCGTCCTGATTGTGCTGGCAGGCACACAGGAAGGGGCCGACCTTATGAAAAAGATTTACGAAGAAACCGCCCAAAGGGTAGACGCGGGAAAGGGAATTCTTGAAAAGCATGAGGAGAAACACCGTCTCCTATGGTTGAACATCCCATTCTGGCACAACCTCAAGATCTTCGGCTATTTCGAGGAGAGAGGGTGCGCCTTTCCCATGGCGGACTACAGCCAGTACATATGGGGCGCCACGCGGATGGACAGCCGGAAGCCCCTGGAAAGTCTGGCCCGCAAGGCCCTTTGGGGCGAACTCAACACCAGCGTGGATGCCCATATCGACAGGATGATCGAAGACATTCACGCGTATGGAATCGACGGCGTCGTCGCCCACTCAAACAAAAGCTGCCGCGTTCTGTCCGTGGGCGCCCTGGATGCCGTGCATGCCATACGGGAGAGGTTGGGCATCCCGGTGCTCATCCTGGACGGCGATCATGCCGACGAGAGAGCGGTTGCCAACGATGGGCTCATGAACCGAGTCGATATTTTTCTGGATATGCTTGGATGAAAGAGGAAAACACAAAAATGACGAAACAATGGCCGCCCGATTATGATGAGGACTATTTTCCCGCGGGAGATACCGCTTACTGGAACCGAGAAGTGGAAACCATGGACCCGGAGGAGCGGGAAGAAAAAATTATCCTTCCAAAGCTGCAGGGACAGTTAGCCTACGCTTATGAACGCTCGCCCTTTTACAGGAAAAAGTGGGACGAGGCAGGAGTAAAACCCGAGGATATCCAATCCCTGGAAGATTTTGAAAAGATCCCTTTTGTAACCAAAGACGAAATTCGCCGGGATCAGTTGGAACATCCGCCCTTCGGCAGCAATCTCTGCATACCCAAGGGTGAAATTGCAAGGGTTCACGGGACATCGGGAACAACGGGAAAGCCGA
>JBBSAR010000466.1:0-3716 GCA_038252125.1 Desulfatiglandales bacterium | reverse complement strand
GGGGCGATCCATTCTTTTCGGTTTTCATCGAAAATCCTGGCGCTCATATTCCGCCGACCCAGAATCGCAAAGGGCTCCATTTTTTCTTCCGGTTTCCCGCCATGGAAATACAGAAGCTGCTCTTCTCCGATGGTATAAGCCCCTGTTTTGCCTATTCTTGCCAGTTCGACCCCGTAGGTCAGCCGGTTTCCGTCAGCTGACCATGAAGGCAAAAGCTGCGAAGACTTGATCTCAAAACGGATGCCTTCGGAGGCACCATCCCAAACCAAAGGCGCCATGCCGCCTGAATGCTGGATATATTTGCCAAGCCGACCCTGTGCCGAGATGGAAACAAGCTCCACCATTCTCAGAAGATTGGATTTGCCGCTCCCGTTGGGTCCGATGATAATATTCAGGTCCGCAGGCGCAAAGGAAATGTTTTTCAGGGATCTGAACCCTTTGATTTCCATCTTCAGTATTTTCATTGATACAGTCTCCGATAGGAAGGGTAAGGCCTTAGCCCATCATCCGGGTGGCAAATCGGCCGTCAGGAAAATGAAGCCGTCCGGCAATTCACATCAGGGACGGAACGCTGAGGTTCCTTTGTTTCGTTGTTGTCATTTGTGCACCAAACCATCTCGGGCCTTGCCATACCGAGTTCACTTTTTCGTTCTCGCCAATCAGGCAGAATCCGGTCGAGGACCTTCCAGAACTCGCGAGTGTGATTGCGCTCATGTAGATGGGCGAACTCGTGGACGATTACATAGTCGATCAGCCGCACCTGAAGTTGGAGCAGCCGCCAGTTGAAATGAAGCATGCCGTTTTTTCCGCATGAACCCCATCGAAATCCAAGATCCCGGATGGAAATCCCGGATGGCGCCCTGCCTGACCTCGGTTCCCAGTATTTTACCCGGCCTTTCAACCACCGGCCACCGGCTTTCTCGTACCAGTTTTGGAAATGGCGAGGCGCCTCCTCACGGTCTGTTTTGCGCAAACGGAACCACTCCCCGTCAAACCATAACGGTTCATCCTGCATTTCCACGATTTTCAGCCGATAATTGTTTCCGAGATAAGCGATTCTTTCTCCGCTTACGATTTCCAACGGTTCCGTTGGTCCCTGGTGGTTTTCTTTCAGCAGCAGTTTTTGATGGACCCACAGGAGCTTTTTGTCAATCCACTGCCGAAGTTCGCTTTCGCCGGCCGTAGCGGGTGAATGAACCACCAGTTCACCCCCGCGGTCAACGGTCAGTCCCAGTTTCTTCCGGCGTGAACTCCTGCGGATTTCAAACTTGAGATTTCCGGCTGTCACCGTTTCTTTCATTTGTTTACCAGAGCCGAATGGTTTTCTCTGGCCAGGGCAACCAGTTGTTGCGCGACCTCACGCTCTTTTCCGGGAGGGCACACACCGGACGCATCCAGATCGCGCACAAGTCGTTTGGTGAGCAGCTCTCTCATGTCCGGATTCTTCCAGAAACCCACCATGGCAATTTCCTGTCGAATCCGTTCCACCATATCCAGTGTTGCATTGATGGCCTCCTGCCGTTTGGCATTATCCCTCTTGCCGGCCATGAAACAGGCATCGAGAACCAGTCGAACAAAGGGGACTTGAACACGGGGGTCAAGACCGGGAAAATCGTTTTGGTCACCCCGGTGCAACGTGTCGATGAACTTCCTTAGTTCACGCTCCAAGGCATCCCAGTCATCCTTGAAGCGTTTGAGGATTTCTTCCAGCTTTTCACTCATCTTTCTCGCAAAGGCCGGGTTTTGAGTTCCGAATCCGATAATATGGTATCGGGCCGCGTGCTTCATTTCCGATGCCCGCGCCCGGCTGCCGGTTAATTTCTTCAGGACTTCTTCAAATTCGGCGTCCGTTATGGCCGTGGGGGGAATTTTTGGATTGACGCCACGCGCAGACACATGGGCGTCGATGAGCGCTTTCACCTTTTCGGCCACTCCGAGAAGGTTGAGCGCCGGGTCGCGATACAGATTGGCAGCCACCTTGTTGATAAAGCCCAGGAGTTTGGCATTTCGAAATACATCCGGAGGGACTTCCGGTCGATGTTCCAGAATCCCCAGCGTTTCGTAAAACATCCGCAGCTTGTTGATAAACTCGGCCCGCACTTTCAGGTCTTCAAGCAGCGCCACGCACCCATCCACCTGTGCAAACAGGTCGGTAATGCCGCGATTTGTGAATACCGCGACGGCCCGATTGCAGCGATCCATCAGTTTCGGCAGTTCCAAATTGATATCGATCAGGTTTCCTTCCACGTCCGTGCCGTCATACTCTTTTAAGGCTTGATCCAGGTGGCGGGCAACCCCGATGTAATCCACCACAAAACCGCACTTTTTCGCGCCGTAGATTCGGTTCACGCGGGCAATGGCCTGCAGAAGGTCGTGTCCATCAATTTTTCGATCCAGGTAGATCACCTGCTCCACCGGCGCATCAAAGCCCGTCAGCAGCATATTGTTGACCACCATCAGGGCGAGAGGGTCGGTCTTGTCCGTGGCAGTTGCCGACAACCTGCGTTTGAATCGTTGGGTGTACACCTTTTGTTTTTCCTTGTTGGACCAGTCCCACCAGGATTCGGGATCATTGTGGTCGCCGGAAATCACCACGGCAGCCTCAAGGGCACGGATCAGAGGAAGATTGCCATGAGCACGGAGGAGAAATTGCTCTTGGGGTTCAAGCTTTGCGATCTCATCCTCCGGCAGCAAAAGCTTCTCTGGAGAAACGGCTCCCAGGTCCGCCACCAGTTCATCCCTGGCCGCCAGCAGCTTTTCGTGATAGGTGACAGCCGCCCGCCTGCTGGCGGCAACCACCTGGGCTTTGAAGCCTTCCGGCAAGACCACGCCCACGTAGTGACGCATCATGTCCCTTGCTTTTTGCTCAATCAGAAGGGGCGCTTCGAGGATATTGCCTTCCGTGCCGTATTTCCCCTTGATGACGGCCAGTTCCTTTTCCGTATAGTCCTTGAACATGTCTTCAAAGAGTTGATCCAGGCTGGGCGCGTCCTTAACCAGCCCATCGGCGGTGCGCCCTTCATAGAGGATGGGAACCGTGGCCCCATCCAGTTCAGCATCCTGGAGCAGGTATTTGTCGATAAAATCTCCGAAGATTTCCCGTGTTTCGATCTTTTCCCGGCTCAGGATCGGCGTACCCGTAAAACCGATAATGGCGGCATTGGGCAATGCTCTTCTCAGGTTGCGGTGCAGAGCCCGCGTGTGAGAACGGTGTGCCTCATCCACAAGCACCAGAATTTTTTCAGATTCGTTTAGAACCGGAAATTCCTCAAAGCGGATGGTTTCTTGAAAGGTGACCGGCCTTTCAACCACCGGCTCGTGTTTGCCGGGCTTTTTCTCCTTGCGGATGATGGTCATGGAAACTTTTTCATCCGCCGCCAAACGGGAATTGACGTCTTGATATTTCTGCAGCATGGCAAAGACAATGTCCGGGCTTGTATCGGCCAGGATGCGTTGCGTAAGCGCTGTGGGCGTCACCTTTCCCCGTTTTTCCCTGTCGGTGGGACGAACCGCTTCCCCGGAAAGTTCCGCTGTTTGCCGCAGCTGGTCTTCCAGGTCCGTGCGGTCGGTGACGGCAACGATTTTATAGCTCTTGAGCGGCTCCAGGGTCCGCATTTTTCGCACCAGAAACACCATACTGAGGCTTTTTCCGGACCCCTGGGTATGCCAGATAATGCCCCCCCGTTCATCACGCTCAGCACCCTGGGACCGGGTTC
>JBBSAR010000465.1:0-3716 GCA_038252125.1 Desulfatiglandales bacterium | reverse complement strand
AGCCGGTTTGGATGCCTTCGGAGAACCCGGAACCTTCTCAAAGGTTTTCACAAAGCTCCTTGAAAGCTATGCCCTGGATGCCATCGATTGGAACGAACCAGACAAGGAGTATAATGCCCTCAAAAGCGAGGTCACCAAATTCAGGAAAGCAACCCTTTCAGCCCAAACAGAAGGCCACTCATCCGTTGGCCTGGGCACCGACTTCCGGATCGAATCCAAGAAGGTAACAGGCTTTGCCTTGGCCCTTGACGAACAGCTCCTCCATGTCTCCATCTTTGCCAAGGCAAATGCTCAAGACCATTCGAAACAAACCTCCAGGATGGAAAGATACACAAATAGGAGAAGGAATCGAACAAATGGGTAAGATAAACTGGCTCTGAAAAACCTTTCAGCGAAAAAATTCCGCTTTAAATGCTTCCATGAACGGCATTTTTCCCGCAGATAAATATCAGTGCGGAAACAAATGTCAGTTTTTTTGTGATACTGCGTTCGAAGTAAAGATGTTGATTTCTTAGTTGTTTTGCGCTATAGAATAACACAATCTGTAAACGTGACGTAAAGACCACCTTTTTCACCAGAATGAGGACGACGCATGGCTCACGGATAATTAAACCCCGTTTCTTCCACATCTGGAGACCGGGGTTTTGTATATTGTGACCCTGGGATAAATCAAAATGACGCCAGAACGGCGCTTATTGGCAAAACTGAATACACCAAAGCCCATACTAAATCAGTGTTGGCAGGACCTAAAGCAGAAAATATGCTCCAAAAAGGCCGAAGATTAAGGATGAGAATTTCCAGAAGCATGAACTTTCCAGCAAAATCGTTTTGAAGAGTAGGGAGATCCCATGGCTCGACTTGAAGACCTTAAAGAAGGGGCATCTGTGAAGGGAGTTCGGCCGGATGGGCCGATCATTGTCATCAATGTCAAATGGCACGGCGATTCAGTTGTGGAGCTCACTTACAAGGACGTATCTGGTAAACCGGGCAACGATCTGCTTTTCAGGGATCGGGAAGCCATGCTTGAGATTATCGAAGCAGGGCAGTCCTGGAGTTTTGATGCGGATGCGGGCATGCTGCGGTTGGTATCGGAAGCCTATCGAATCGGTATGGCCTATATTTTCGATCCCCTTCTTGCCGTTCACACCTCGATGATTGATCCCTTGCCCCACCAAATCACGGCTGTTTATGAGGAAATGCTCTCTCGTCAACCCCTTCGTTTTCTCCTTGCAGACGACCCCGGTGCGGGAAAAACCATTATGGCCGGGCTTCTGATCAAAGAACTCATGGTTCGCGGCGATCTGGCCCGCTGTTTGATTGTCTGCCCCGGGAACCTCGCTGATCAGTGGCAAGATGAACTCTTTCGACGGCTGCAACTTCCTTTTGAAATCCTGACAAATGATCGCTTAGAGTCTGCCCGAACAGGAAACGTCTTTCTGGAGATTCCTCTGCTTATAGCCCGCCTGGACAAATTAAGCCGCAACGAGGATGTGCAGATCAAGCTGAAACAGGCTGAATGGGACCTGATTATTTGCGATGAGGCGCACAAGATGTCGGCCTCCTTTTTTGGAGGAGAAATCAAAGAAACAAAGCGACGAAAACTCGGGCGGCTCCTTTCCGAATTGACCCGCCACTTTCTTCTCATGACAGCCACGCCCCACAACGGGAAGGAGGAAGACTTCCAGCTCTTCATGGCTCTGCTGGATGGAGATCGCTTTGAAGGACGGTTCCGGGACGGAGTCCATGTGGCCGATTCATCGGACGTAATGCGCCGCATGGTTAAGGAGAACCTTTTCAAGTTCGATGGCACACCTCTTTTTCCTGAACGATTGGCCTATTCCGTAACCTATCAACTTTCAGAACAGGAAGCGGTTCTGTATGAGCAGGTAACAAACTATGTCCGGGAGGAATTCAATCGGGCCGATGCCCTTGAAAATGAGGGCCGAAAGGGAACAGTAGGGTTTGCACTGACCATTTTGCAACGTCGGCTTGCCTCTTCTCCTGAGTCCATCTATCAGTCACTCAGAAGAAGAAGAGAAAGGCTCGAAAGTCGGTTGCGGGAAGAGGAGCTGCTCAGGCGAGGAGCCACGGCCCGTTTCGGGCCGGAAGGATGGGTGCCAACCATTACGGAAGAAGACCTTGAAGACCTTGAAGATGCAACCGATTCCGAAGTGGAGGAAACCGAGGAAAAAATCATCGATCTCGCTACGGCCTCTCAAACCATTTCGGAACTTCAGGCCGAGATTCAAATTCTGAAAAGGCTGGAGGTTCTTGCCTTACAGGTTCGTCGGAGCGGCCTGGACAGAAAATGGGAAGAACTATCCAAACTGCTCCAAGACAATTCCGAGATGTTTGACGCCGACGGATCAAGGCGAAAATTGGTTATCTTTACAGAGTATAAGGACACGCTCAAGTACCTGACCGACCGAATAACAACACTGATCGGGAGGGCGGACGCTGTTATGAACATTCATGGCAGCATGGGCCGCGAGGAACGGAAGAAGGCCGAAGAGGGCTTCAAGCAGGATAAGCATGTGCAAATACTGGTGGCCACCGATGCTGCGGGGGAAGGGATCAATCTTCAACGCGCACATCTGATGGTGAATTATGATCTTCCCTGGAATCCCAACCGTATTGAGCAGCGGTTCGGCCGAATCCATCGCATCGGGCAGACGGAGGTCTGTCATCTCTGGAACCTTGTGGCGGAAGAAACCCGCGAGGGAGATGTTTACCTAACCCTCCTTAGAAAACTCGAGGCTGAAAGGGAGGCCCTTGGGGGCGCAGTATTTGATGTTCTTGGAAAGGCGATAGGCAGTGCCGAACTCAGGAAATTGATGATCGAGGCCATTCGATACGGGGATCTGCCCGAAGTTCGAGCGAGGCTTACACAGCAAGTGGAAGATGCCCTGGATAAGGAACACCTGAAAGAACTTCTGGAAGAAAAAGCCCTGTCCCACGATTCCATGGATTCCTCCCGCATCAAGAAAATCCGGGAAGCCATGGAACGTGCGGAAGCGCGCCGTCTGCAACCTCACTTTATTGCTTCTTTTTTTCTGAATGCCTTTGCGCTGCTTGGCGGAACCATTCGAGAAAGAGAACCCAAAAGATATGAGATCAAGCATGTTCCCGCTGTCATACGGAACAGGGATCGGCTGATTGGAATGGGAAATGTGGTGCTCACTCGTTACGAAAGGGTCTGTTTTGAAAAGGAGCTGATCAGCGTTCCAGGAAAGCCCCTGGCCACGTTTGTCGCTCCGGGACACGCGCTTTTGGATGCCACCACGGACATTATCCTTGAACGCTATCGGAATCTTCTCCGACAGGGGGCTGTTTTTCTAAACGAATCCGACCCTGGCGAAGCAATCCGAGCCCTGTTTTACATCGACCATTCAGTGGCCGATGCGCGATCGGACAGCCACGGGAACAGACGTGTCGTCTCAAGGCAGATCCAATTTGTGGAAATCGACGAGCAGGGAAACAGCCGAAATGCAGGCTACGCCCCCTATCTGGACTACAGACCCCTGACGGATGAAGAACGTTCTTTGATCGAGCCGTCATTGGAACAGGCGTGGCTTCACGATGACCTGGAATCCAGGGCCATCAGCTATGCCATCCGTCTGCTGGTGCCCGAACATTTCCAGGTTGTAAAGGGTCGAAAAGAAGAGCGGGTGAACAAAACCATAGGGGCTGTCAAAGACAGGCTTACAAAGGAAATT
>JBBSAR010000464.1:0-3722 GCA_038252125.1 Desulfatiglandales bacterium | reverse complement strand
TTGGATTTTTCGAATATCTCAAGAAACAAAAGTTGTCGGAATCAACACAAAACAAGCATGAAAGCAATTGTCAGCTTATTGGAAAATTTATAGCGGATTATGGGTATCATGATGACTTTAAACCCGAAATTCTGACCGGAGCGCCTCAGTACGTCAGTGAATTTAAAAGGAAGGTCTGGGATTCGGATTATATGGTACAATCGTACAAGACTACGTGGCGCAAATTGGCAAAATACGCGACATCGCAAATTACGCAGAAAGGTTGACTATCCGTGCGGGGTTCCCCTTGATGTTTTTGAGAAGTTGGAGGAAATTCAGGAGAACCACGGTTTGATGCAATTGATGAAAGAGAATGAAGGGAGTGAAATCCTCGACGTCAACGATGCCAAGGCGTATTTCGATGCTCTGGAAAAAACACAATGATGACAGCTTGATGTTTGCCTAATGAACCAAATTGAGAAAGGATTTCTGCTATGAAAGCATTCACCGCCGTTGTGGAGAGATGTCCCGATACCGGACTTTTTGTGGGGTTTGTTCCAGGGTTCCCGGGCGCTCATACGCAGGGGGAAACCCTGGATGAACTGAACAGAAATTTACGGGAGGTCATTGAAATGCTGCTTGAGGAAGGCGTTCCCAAGATGGAAGCCGAATTTGTTGGGACACAGACGATCATGGTGGCTTGAGATGGGCAAGATTCCAGTTTTGAAGCCGGCGGAAGTTTCCGCTATCCTTTTGCGTCTGGGTTTTCAGGAGGTGCGACAGCGAGGTTCTCACAAACAATTTCGGCATTCCGATGGACGTGGCACAACGGTTCCATTTCATTCCGGCCGGGAAATCTCGCCGATTTTACTCCGACAAATCTGCAAGGATATCGAAATGGTAGTGGAAGAGTTCTTGCAGAACAAGTAAATCCGGCCGACAATAAGATGGGAAAATCCATTCACCGAACCTTTTTTGGTTCAGGCAATCTTACCTATTCGTGCTATTCGTGTTATTCGTGGTGAAGAAAAATGAACAGAAATAAGCTCAAAGCATACGCCCCCAAGGCCCGCCGTGATTTCATCAAAGCGGTGAAGGATCGGGCGGCGTTTTATGGCCTGACGAAGAAGAAAATCGAACCCGTTACCGTGCAGGGAGATGTGGCGATTATCGGTGGGAAACCATTCCCGAAGGACGTGGCGGAGAAGCGGGGGCGCTTGGAAGAAAGGATCGGGCGAGAAGGCTTTGAGCAGGTCATGGAGGCCATGGCCTATACGTGGTTCAACCGGTTTGTGGCGATCCGGTTTATGGAGGTGCATGGGTATCTGGAGCATGGATACCGGGTTTTTTCTACCACGAATAGCACGAATAGCACGAATAAAGAGAACAAGAGTAAAAGCGTTTTTTTGGGCGAAAGGGCTTTGGGGGTGCCGGAGGTTTTGGGGTATGCGGAGCATTTGGAGTTGCCGGGGGTGGATCGCGGGAAGGTGGTTGAGCTGAAGCTGGCGGGAAATCGGGATGAGGAGTTGTACCGGATGCTGCTGGTGGGTCAGTGCAATGCGCTTCATAAGGCCATGCCGTTTCTGTTTGAGCGGATCGGTGATGCCACCGAGCTGCTTCTGCCTGAAAACCTGCTTCATTCTGACTCTTTGGTTCGCAACCTGGTGAACGAGATCCCGGAAGAGGACAGGCAAGAGATCGAGATCATCGGCTGGCTCTATCAGTTCTACATCTCCGAGAAGAAGGATGATGTCATCGGCAAGGTGGTGAAGTCGGAAGACATTCCGGCCGCCACACAGCTCTTCACGCCCAATTGGATCGTGAAGTATATGGTTCAGAACTCGCTGGGGTCGCAGTGGCTGGCAACTTATCCCAACTCCCCACTCAAAGGGAAGATGGAGTACTACATTGAGCCCGCCGAGCAGACCGACGATGTTAAGGCGCAGCTTGCGGCCATCACGCCAAGCCAGCTCAACCCCGAAGAGCTGACCCTAATAGATCCTGCCTGTGGTTCAGGGCATATCCTGGTGGAAGCCTATGAGCTCTTCAAGGCCATTTACCTGGAGCGCGGTTACCGCCAGCGCGATGTGGCCCGGCTAATCGTCGAAAAGAACCTCTTTGGCCTGGAAATCTGTGGGCGGGCCGCGCAACTAACGGGCTTTGCGCTGATGATGAAGGGGCGGGCGGATGACCGGCGTCTTTTTGAGCGGGGAGTAAAGCTCAATGTGATGGCCATTCAGAACAGCCCGGAGCTGAGTGACGAAGCACTGGAGGTTTTGACCACGAATAACACGAATAGCACGAATGATGGGGAAAATGGTTGTGTTGGGGTTGGGAATTTGCGGGGGTTGTTGGGGCTGTTTGAGCATGGGAAGACGTTTGGGTCGTTGATTCGGGTGCCGGAGGACCTGGCGACGAAGCTGTCGGCACTGAAGAAGTTGACCGAGACGACCACTCAGGACCTCTTTGTGTCTGATGCGCTCAAGCGATTGCGGCCGTTGGTGCGGCAAGCCGAGATGTTGGCGGCACGGTACGATGCGGTTGTCGCGAATCCGCCGTATATGGGGGTCAAGTATCATTCACCACCACTGAAGAAATTTACGAAAGACTACTTTCCGGAGGCGAAAAATGATCTGTTCGCCTGCTTCATCGACCGTGGATTTACTCTGTCAAAGAAAGCTGGTTTCAATGCGATGGTTTTCATGCAGAGCTGGATGTTCCTTTCATCTTTCGAAAAAACGCGGGAACGGATGCTGCGGGAAAAGACGATTTGCACCATGGCGCACCTCGGTGCAAGGGCATTTGGGAGCATTTCGGGCGAAGTCGTGCAGACAACTGCATGTGTACTGCAAAACCGTACACCAAAGGGATACAAACCTACCTTCTTCCGGTTGGTTGATGGGGGCGAAGACGAGAAGAGAATGGCGCTGGTTCGGAGCCAAAACCGCTATGCGAACACTGCACAAGATGACTTCACGAAGATCCCCGGCAGCCCGGTAGCGTACTGGATGTCAGATACCGCAATGATGGCATTCGGTTTTCCATCGGTGGGATCAATACTTGATGTCAGAGCCGGGCTTACTACGGGCAGTACGGAGAGATTCCTTCGCTACTGGCAGGAGATTCCGAGAGACTCTATCGGTTCCCACTTTACTGAGTCTGGCACCTATATTGCGTATGACAAGGGTGGTGAGTATCGAAAGTGGTTTGGTAACAAAGAGTACGTGTTAAGTTATTCAAAACAATCGCTATTCGATATGAAAACTGTAAATATTCGGGTTACTCCTTCATAAGTCAATTTTTCAACAAGACTCTAAATTTCTTACCAAGAGGATATACCCAGATATCTTTAATGGGAACACTTATTTTACCGGCTGGTCCAAGTTTGCCACGGCCTTTGGTTTGTCCAACATTGATCCAGTTGGCCGCCTTATAACAAGTCCCGAAAAATCGATTTTTTTCTACAAAAGATTCCAGCAAAACCGGTCTGACGTTATACTTTTTTTCCCAATCGTCCGGAAGCCGACGTGCGGTTAATGCAAGTATTTTTGATGCGAGATTTTTTGATTTGACCCACGGCAAAATAAGAAATCGAGCGTTATTTACAATCAGATTCAGATTCCTCTTTCGCTGATCATGATTCCATCCAATAAATTGATCTCTTGGTGCGGTTTGCCATGCAGCGGCACCAAAGCCTGTTAAGGCAACCATTTGTTTGCCGGCAGTAATAAGATAGCGAAGCT
>JBBSAR010000463.1:0-3735 GCA_038252125.1 Desulfatiglandales bacterium | reverse complement strand
TATGCAGCTGGAACTTTCCCGCATTTACGAAACGACCCGGCAGAGTTTCCTGTATATCACCCATTACATCCCCGAGGCGGTTTTTCTGGCCGACCGGGTGGTTATCATGGGAAGTCGACCGGGCAGGATTGAAAACATCGTTCCCATTGAACTTCCCCGGCCCCGCAAGGAAAAGGTCAAGGTGGATCCGCGTTTTGTTCAGTACCTGGACCAGATATGGGAACAGGTCAGGGGTTAATGCCCTTCAGGGTTTACAGTTAACGGTTCACGGTTGAAAAACAAAGATATAAGGATTTGAGGATGGCCGTTGTACGGAAAGTGGTTGAAGATAAGACACGATTTCTGGTACGCAAGGAAAACCGGGTAGTGAGCCTCTTATCCGTCCTGGCCGTGTTTGCGGCGTGGGAATTGATCGGTCGATCGGGCCTTGTGACGCCCCTGTTTCTGCCTCCCCTTACCGCGGTGCTTCGTACGGGCCTTGAGATGGTGAAAAGCGGCGAGATCCTGGAACATCTGATGGCCAGTTTATGGCGTATCGGGTGCGGCTTTTTCATGGGTGCCGCGGTCGGAATTGTCACGGGCCTTGCGACCGGCTATTCCCAGCTTGTGGATGATGTGGCGCATCCGCTCATCGCGGCCACCTATCCAATCCCGAAGATTGCCATTCTGCCTCTTCTCATCCTCTGGCTGGGCATCGGGGAGGCTTCAAAAATAGCGGTGATCGCCCTGGGCGTTTTTTTTCCCGTGGTCATCAATGTTCGATCCGGGGTAAGAAATATGGAACCGGTTCTGATCAAAGCGGCCCTTTCCCTTGGTTCCGGCCCGCTTCATATCGTAACCAGGGTGATCCTTCCCGCCAGTGTCCCCATGATCTTTGCGGGATTGAAATTGGGCATCGGGATCGCTTTGCTCCTGGTGGTTACCGCCGAGATGATCGCGGCGGATAAAGGGATCGGGTTTCTGATCCTTTCCGCCGCCGATCTCATGCAGACCCCGCGCCTGCTATTCGGGATACTGGTGCTGTCCCTCATGGGCATTTCTTTTGCCTGGATACTGGAAAGACTGGAGCGCCGACTTGTTCCGTGGCGGTAATTTTGGAATTATGGAGGAACAAATGAAACGGATTTTAACCATTGCAGGATCGGACTCCGGTGGAGGAGCCGGAATTCAAGCGGATATCAAGACCATTACAGTTCTCGGCGCCTACGGAATGAGCGTGATCACGGCCCTCACGGCCCAGAATACACTGGGGGTCCAGGGGGTGCACACTGTTCCGGTTTCCTTTATTGAAGAACAGATGGAATCGGTCCTGTCGGATATCGGCGCCGACGCCGTCAAGACAGGAATGCTGGCCACCGGCGATGTGGTGGAGGCGGTTGCGGAAAAATTGCGAAAATACAGGGTGCAACATCTCGTGGTTGATCCGGTTATGGTGGCCACAAGCGGTGATCCTCTTCTATCCAGGGACGCCGTCGACATCATAAAAAGCGTTCTTTTTCCCTTAGCCGACCTGGTAACCCCCAATCTTTCGGAGGCGTCCCTTCTCTGCGGTTTTCCCGTCGGCAGTCTTTCCGAGATGCAAAAATCGGCGGAGTGGATTCACAAAATGGGGCCAAGACATGTTCTGATAAAGGGGGGACACCACGAAGGGGAAGCCCTGGATCTCTTGTTCGACGGCCATTCCTTTACCCCCTTCGCCGCCGCCCGCATAAACACCAGGAACACGCACGGGACCGGTTGCACCCTTTCAGCCGCCCTGGCTACATTTCTGGCCCAGGGGCAGCCCATGAAGGATGCCGTGGCAATGGCAAAAGCATTCATCACCCGGGCCATCTCGTCCGGATTGAACATCGGCGCCGGACACGGACCCACCAATCCTTACAGCTATATTCTGGAAGGGCGCGAGACGAGCGACGAGTAACCGATATCTGATCAGATCACCTTTACCGTCTTCAGCCATCCCGGTCTTTCTTTTTCAACCTCTTCCATGGCAGTAGGCGACCCCAACACCTTGACGACTCCGTTGTCTCTCACTTCTTCCAAAGCCGGAGCCATGGCCCTGAAATCGTTCTCCGTGGCAGCCAGAATATCGTCGCGCATCTGTTGGCGGTTTTCCTCCGTCTGGCCGATGAGATGACGGACCATGGAGGTAAATCCCTTGGCATCGGGGAGCATATAACTGTCCATATCTCCTATGGCGCCGATGATGCTCTTGGTCAGTTCCTCCCTGCTCAGGGAAATTCCTTGAAGAAACTTCGCAGTCGCATCAAATGCATCCACGGTCTTAAGAAGATTTGGATCCCTGTAGGAAATAAAACTCAAGACGCCGGAAAGTCGATCGAGCATGCACAACGCGCCATAGGCGCCCCCCTGCACCCGGACTTGATCCCATAACCACCCATTTCGGAGGTATCGGGTGATCACCAGCGCTGAACCATGAAATTCGTAGGTTCCATGGTAAATACTCGCGCCTTTTCCCACATAGTTGACTTGGGATGGAATGGTCAGACCTTCAGAAACCGGGGTTTTGCCCGATGGCCAGTCCGTTATGGGAGTGGAAGCTTCCGGCACGGTTTTCAGAAAATCGCTCAGAAGGGGCTCAAGCAGGGCCCAGCCTCGCTGGTCTACCGTGATGTTGGAAAGCATCGTCTTTCGGTTCAAAAGAATCCGGTGGATCTCCCGCAGCGTGGCAAGAACTCCGGACCAGTCGCTTTCAATAGCCTTTGACAGATCTCTCAGGAAAAAGAGATAGCTTATCCCTCCCATCTGCTCCGATACCTGATGGGACTCGCTAAAATGAGACTTAAGCCTGAGATTGACCATCTGATGTCCGGCAGGGATCATCTTCTGCTCCATCCTGGCCTTCTCCTCCATCACCATCTGCCGGAATCGCTCCTGATTGTCCAGCTTCACGGTCAGGAGAATATCCCTGAAGACGTTCATCAATTCCCCTGCCTGGCTGTACATGGCCTTGCCGCTTACAAAAAGCCACGAGGTGCTCCCCGTGGAACCCTTTTTGTTTGAGCTGAACGGATGGGCGCCCACACCGCCGGTAGTGCTGCTGATACGCTGGGTAAGGGCGACAAAGTCTTCCTTTTCCGTCCCCATCTCCGTCAAGGCGCGTCCAAACAGGGGAATGTAGGGAAGATACTCAAAAGGCAACCTGTGAAGATCAAGACCCAGATCCACATAGGCAATCCCGTTGGTGAAGAGGTCATGGAGAAGCAAACGACTTTCGTGCTCCTCGGAAACCGTCAAAGGGATCATCCTGTTTGTTCCGTTCAGGTCGTTCAGACTCAACATGGGAATAGCAGCCAGGGCTTCCGGAGAGTCGGGCGACTGCTGAGAACGTTTCAGTTCTCCGGCGTTTTCTCTGACGCGTTCCAAATCGGCTTGTTTCATGGCCTCCTGAACTTTCTTTAAACGTGCTTTTTCGTCCGCTTCCTCCCGATCCTGTAGGGATGCGTCCGGCTTTAACAGGACCGTGGTTCTGTGCGGATTGGAAAGCAGTCTGCTTTCAATCATCTTTTCAAAAAAGAAAGGTTCCGAAAGCGCCTTATTTCGTATCTTTTGAAGGGGTTCTTCAAATGCCAGCAGGGCCAATGGGTTGCTGTCATAAAGCCAGGTGGTCAGAGACCGCAACATGAGGAGAAGGCCCCTGGGAAAACTGCCCGTGTTGTTTTCCCTCAACCTGAATTCGATCGTATTCAAGGCGGCATCTCTGGTTTTGGGATC
>JBBSAR010000462.1:0-3753 GCA_038252125.1 Desulfatiglandales bacterium | reverse complement strand
TAAATAAGAGATTAAGAAAATAGCCCTATTTTATTATAACCATTCAACATAACACATAAACAAAAAAAATCCATACCTTTTCCACACCTCTTATTCACAGGAGACGGGAATATTCTTTCGAAAAAAAGGCGTCCCATGGGAAAAAGGAAATTCATTATAATATCAGCCATAACGGTCTGCATCTTGATTGCTTTTCCCTTCTTTACAAGGAATCCTGTAGGTGCAACTGCCGATCGCGAACACCCCCTGGAACAAGACCTCGGAGCATCCAACTCCAATGATGAGCGCATCTTGGAGGGCATTCATCTCGTTTACGATCACCAGTTTCCTGAAGCCGAAGAAATATTCAGGGAGGTCATCGTCCGGGCGCCTGATCTTCCAGCAGGATATTTCTACCTCGCGATGGTTTCCTGGTCGCGGCTTGCCACCGGATTCTGGTCACCCGGGAATGTCGACGAATTCAAAGAGCGCCTCGACATGGCAATAGAAAAAGCGGAAACGCACATTGATGACACAGGCGGGAACAGTTCCGATTTTCTTTATCTCGGGGGCGCCCTGGGTTTTAAAGGTCGGTTTGAATTAATGAAAGGAAGATGGATGGCCTCCTATTTCCTGGCCAGGGACGCCATAGAAGCCCTCAAGATCTGCCAAAAGTTGGACCCTCACAACAAGGATGTCCTGCTGGGATTAGGGACTTTCGATTATTACACCGCCCGTCTTTCGGGGTTTCTCAAATTCGTCACTTCCTTTCTCCTTTATAAAGGAGACATGAAAAGGGGCCTGGAAAGACTCAATATCGCCGCAAGAGAAGCGCAATTCTCATCCATGGAAACCAAGAGTGTACTCCTTCACATCTACCTCTTCTTGGAACAAGACTTTGAAAAGGCCTTGCCTCTGTCCCTGGAACTATCGAACAAATTCAAGAACAATCCGCACTTCCAACTTCTGAAAGGGGTCGTCTATATCCGAATGAACAGGGAAAAGATGTACGAAAGGACCGTGGACGAGCTGCTGCAAAAAGGGAATGCATCCAAAGACGGATTATCGGCTGCCAAATGGAAGCGAAGGTCCCGATACCTTGAGCTGATCCACGATATTTATCATGACAATTATCCCCAAGCCGAGGAAAAGATTGATCTTCTTCTCGCCTCGGCCGACCCGGTAAATGATCCGGCCATGATCGCATGGCCTATCCTGAAGAAGGGGATGATTTGCGCCCTTGAGGGAAAAAGAGATGCGGCGAAGAAATATTACGAACAGGTGCTGCATATGGAAAATGCTTCAGGCGCACAGTTTGTCGCGGAAAGATATCTGAAAGAACCCTTAAAACAAGGCTCGGCCGCAATCGGGTATTAGTGCCTTGAAAGGAATGCAGGATTTCATCATGAAAAGAAAACTCCCGATCCTTTCGTTCCTCCTTCTCATGCCGATTTTTTTCAGTGCCTGCATGAAAATGGCGTTGACGACCATGCCGGATTTTGTGCCGAACATGACCAGGACTTTCTTTGAGGAGTGCGATCTTGAACTGGCGGAACAATCGCTGCCTTCCGAACTCAAACTGCTTGAGGGACTTCTAAAGAGCGCCCCTGAAGACAGGCAGCTGCTGACCGCCCTCTGCATGGGGTTTACCGGATACGCCATGCTTTTCGTCGAAGGAAATGATGCTCCGCGAGCTTCCGATTTCTATTTAAGAGCGAGGACTTACGGACTGATGGCACTCGGAATGAAAGATTCCGCTCCCGAGACGATATCAGACCGATTGCCGTCTATGAATCCGGGAGATTTAGAGCCGCTCTTCTGGGTCACCATGGCATGGAACCTATGGATTAACCTGAACCTGGACAAACCGGCGGCCATGGGCCAGATGCACGCCTCCCAGGAATGTCTGGACAGGGTCTTGGCGATAAACCCCGACTATTTCCATGGATCTCCCTGTATCCTGATGGGATCGATCCTGGCGGCAAGACCCCGCATGCTGGGCGGCGACCCGGTGAAAGCGAAAGAGTATTTCACCAAAGCCATTTCCCTGAGTCAAGGACGCTTCTTTCTGGCCCAGTACAACTACGCAAAGTACTATGCGGTTCGTGTGCAGGATAAAGAACTTTTTCTGTCCCTCATCGAAGAGGTTGAAAAAACTCCGGCGGATGATATGAAAGAGACATGCCTGCTCAACAGCGCCATGAAGAAAAAGATGCAGGCACTTAAGGAAGAGATGGATGAACTGTTTTTATAATTGTTAAATCGTATCCTAATTCAAAAATCCGGGATTGAATGAAGTCATGAGGTCTTTTTCTTTGTCGCATCTTGGATAAAACCTCAATCAGTTACCAGAAAAATTTAACAGGAGAATCTCCCTATGAAACAAACCCCTATTTTAACCATATTCCTCCTTTTCATATGGACGACCCTCACTTTATTCTCAGCTAACCCGGCGATAGCAAAACCGCGGTACCTGATAAAATTTGCTACTGTGGCGCCCGAGGGATCGACCTGGATCAACGGGATGCGGGATGTGGATAAGGAACTGCGCGAGAAAAGTGGGGGTCAATTAGGTCTCAGAATCTATCCGGGCGGCATTGCCGGAGATGAGATTGATGCCCTGAAGAAAATCCGGATCGGTCAGATCCAGTGCGCGGCATTTTCCGGCGTGGGCTTCGGCCAGATCCTTCCCATGGTGCGGGTCCTGGACCTGCCTTTTCTTTTTCGAAATAATGAAGAAGCGGACAAGGTGCACAAAGAGCTGACGCCGTTTTTTGCCGAAGAATTCGAAAAGAAAGAATTTGAATTGTTGGCCTGGGGCGAAGTAGGAAACGTCCACATTTTTTCAAAGGCCCCCATCAGGAGAGTGGGAGATTTCGCCGGCCTCAAGGTCTGGGCCTGGTCCGGGGATCCCATCGCAAAAGAAACATTCGCGGCCATGGGCGTCAATCCGATCCCTCTTGCCATCACAGATGTAACAACGGGCCTGAGCACAGGCATGATCGACACGGTCTACGCCCCTCCCATAGGCGCCCTGGCCCTCCAATGGCAGACAAATCTCCGATATATGACCGCATTGCCTTTCGTGCATTCAACCGGCGCCATTTTGATCTCCCTGAAATATTACCGGAAGCTTCCCAAAGATCTGGCGGAACTCCTGAAGAGCACCGTGGTCAAGGCCATGGCTGAAATGACCGTGGAGTTGAGAAAACAGAGCAGGGAAGCAGTGGAAATCATCAAAAAGAGCGGTCTGGAAATCACCCCTATGCCTGAAGGGGATGACTTACAGGCGTTTTACGCCGTCAACGGCAAGGTAGCCCGGGATCTCACCGGGCAGATTTATCCTAAAGAACTTCTCGAAAGGGTATATCAGATTCTCGGCAGACCCTGCCCGTAAAAGACCTGCCATTAGCTTTTAGCTATCAGCTGTTAGGTTAATAGCTGACAGCTGACCGCTAATGGCTTCTCTTAGCTTTCCTCCCCATGCCCAAGGGTAACCAGTTCCACGTTCCGGATATTTCTACACAAGAACTTTTGGCCAAAGGCCTGAAATCTGTCCGGATCATCCGTCGTACAGAAGGTTGTGGCGCCGTTTCGGGAAACCTGTTCTTCCATCTCCGGATGCCTGCGCAGATAGTCCCGGAGTTTTTCTGAAACAATGGCGGGTCCGTCCAGCACGCGACAGTTTTTCCCCATAATCCGCTCAATATCCTTCTGTAGAAACGGATAGTGGGTGCAGCCAAGAATCAGAGAATCGATCTTTTTCCGTTTGAG
>JBBSAR010000461.1:0-3762 GCA_038252125.1 Desulfatiglandales bacterium | reverse complement strand
GAGAAGTCCCCTGATCCACCACCCATTGCGTAACGAGTAAAACTGAGATCAAAAAAGTAGAATTGCCGGATACAAAAGCATGCCAACCCTCCTCTATTTCTTGAGCTGGTTGACGATCTGAGCAATATAGCTATTTAGAAAGCGATCGCTTGTCGCCTTCAGAGGCATCTCTCCGTTCATATGGGAGCGCATAAAGGAATTGAACCTGAAAAAAGGGGAGTCGTTCACTTGGGCCACGTCTAACAGAAGACCTGCGAGAAAACAGACATCCAGGATGTGCGGGACAACTGGATGCTTCACCGGATAATTCGCCCGGATGTGAAAGGTGGTTTTCATTTTGTCCACACCTTTCTCGACATCAAAAACCTCGTCCGGTATCTCATCTGTAAAGGCAGGCAAGTGATCGCCGAAATAGAGAAAAATGGTTGGCCGGCTCCTGGCCAGGACGCACTTGGTGAGGGCCTCGATGGCCATGTCCGTCTTTTCGAGACGGTTCAGGTAATCATTCAACTGTCGGGCTGTCTTTCGGGACAGTCTACCCGGCTTGCAATAAGATTTTTCAGATGAGTCATTCTGCCCATGGGGTCCATGATTTCCCATGGTAAGCACGACGAGAAAAAGGGGCATAGGTCCGTTATGCTCTTGAAGGAGCCGGATGGCGTGGTCTTTGAAGAAATCATCGGGGATGTGCCAGGACTCAGGATCTGCTGCCCCCAGATCTTTCGGTTCATAAAACTCATCCATGCCATAACGCTTATAGGTTGACGTGGTATCCATAAACCTTCCAGAAACCGGATTTAGGGCTACTGTTCTATATCCTCTGGATCGGAGATGGGTGCCCAATGACTCCTTAAGCCTCGGCGCCAGCGTATAAGGGGCGCAGGAGCCGCCGGGTCCGAAGATGAGAGGTGGAATGCCCGCAAAAAATCCAAATTCGGTCATCCAGGTTCTCCCTCCAAATGTAGGCACATTCAGGAGACCGCCGGCTATGTTGGCCGGGTGATCCTGAAACATCTTGAAATGAGGCATATCGGAACAATCCAGTTTAAGATATTGGGGATCGAAGGTCGATTCGTTGACCCAAACGAAAATGTCCGGCAAAACAGTTGCGCGCGCCGTCTTCTCCTCAACCACGGGGGTCGGTTGGACCGAAGTCATGGTCATGTCAAAATGGGGCATCTGGATCTCAAACAGAGGCAGTCGAGAGATAAAATACGCAAACAAGCCATTTTCTTGGAGCGATAGCTTGAGCTGGGACATCCCGTGTTTTGTTGAAAAATCATGATAGATCCTGTGCATCGGGGAACTGAAGTTGATCAGTTGATTGACCCAAATGGCGAGTATGATCACACCGATAGTCATTACCAAACCCCGCCTTGCAAAGCCTCTCGCACCCTTGGCATATTTCACGAACCGGTCCCTCTTACTATCTATCTTTCTCAAATAGAACAGCACGGTTAGTGTCACAAAGAGAATCAGGAGACCTATCAGCACATAAGGCTCTGTGTAGACTTCCAAGACTCCCCAAAGGTCGGAAGGGTTTTGTAGATAGTGAAGATCGGCGGGGCTAACAGGCTGGCGCCACACCTCCAGCTTAATGAAGTTTAGCAGGTAACATCCGGCAGTGATAAAAGTAATAGCAATCGTTGAAACAAACCAGCTGTTGGTCAAGAAAAGCAGAAAGACAAACCAGATCAATGCCGGAAGCAAATTCAGGAGGCCTCGAATAACATGGAAATCCGAATCCCAGAACAGGGCTATCAGAACCATTGCCAGAATTGAATAGATGGTTTTCACTAAAATGAAACGTCTTCAAAAAGATATCAAAGGGTATCGCTTCGTGTTATCGATGCTATCATCGTAATGAAACGCCACATCTTAACACAATCTTTTTTGGATTCGCGCGAACATGCTTCGCTTCAGGGTTTCTATCCGTCCAGCTTTCTACCCTATGACGGAGCCAAGAGCAAGGCTAAATCCAATACCGTCCGAGTCCGAAAAAGTAAACTCAGTCAATCTTTCCAGCTTAGAAGCAGTATGCCACAGCTACTGCCAAGTTTGGTGAAAACTATCCTCAATTAGCGCCTGATCTGTGGAAGAAAATCAAGTTCTCCAGATGTTTCTATCCTTCTACAAAAGCAGGAAGGCAGCGAAAGCGCAAACCACCGGAATGGTCAGGTTGTCATCGAGTCTGGTACTTAAGACCTCGACTATCGTGCCTGCGGCGGCTATGATGAGCGCTGCTACCACGGCATGAGAAGTTGAGAGATCCTTCACTGCGATTGTCAGGAAGACAATTGCGGTGATCCAGGCAACTGTGAAGAAAAAGCCTGTTCCCACATAGCTCTTGTTGCTGTAGAGCTTCCTTTTTCCCCAGAGTCTGCCAGTGATTGAAGCCGCGGGATCGGCAAGAGCTAATATCAGAACGGCCACCTCCACAGCGCGTTTTGGGAATAGGATGGTAACAATGGCGAGAGCCAGAATGAAATATGTAGAGCCTGTGATGCGGCGTCTCTCGGAGGGATGGGCCAATACTCCAAAGATTTTTTCCCACAGGAATTTGTTCCACTTAATCGAATAGCGGCGGAAAACCTCCAAGGTGACAAGGACAGCAGCGGCAACCAGCGCGCAGATTATTGCCTGCGCCTTTGTTAGGAGGAATTCATATAAGAGGAGCACCATGATGCCGGAAAGAGCATGAAACAGGTTACGCGTATAGTTTATAGGCTTGAGGTGGGATGTTCGATTCAGGGAAGCAACCCCTTCCAGCTTCATTCTCAGCAATTGGGCCAAGAAGTCTTCATAACTACTTGTCAGGGAGGCGTAGAGGGCTTTCAGGTTCTTGTTATTCTTGTTTTCGGTGAGTTCTAGGCAGTACGCTCGCAAGGAAACGGCGAATTCATCTAATGAGTGGCTGAAGGATTCATTTCTGTCCGCTAACGGCTCCAGCAGTTCGGCTATGCGCGATTCCAGTCGCCGGCTATACTGAAAGGTGGATGTCACCCAGGAGGTATCTTGCAGTTTCGGTCGTTGGATGCTCGATACAAACTGCTGAATATCCTTGATTACAGCCGATAGCTTCGTGCTTAAGACATATTCCTGAGCCTGCATGGACTCCATGACATGCTACCGTATAGGTACCGAGACCAAACTGCCGATCCAGAGTCGGCAATTACCGCTTTAATATTAATGAAGGAAAATCAATTGTCAACAGTGCATCCTTCGAAGAAAATAGGACAGGAAAAAAGCACCCTTTTTGCTGTCAGAGCATAGGCGGTTTCGCCGCGTGTGTCAATGGTGAAGTGTGCGCATTAAGTGGGAGACCTTCATTTTAGGTGGAGATCAATGGGGGAAGGCATCCCGATGTGGCGAAGTTAGAGATGGGGCCATATATTGCATAATTAACGAATATAGTGGGTGATGCCGGACGTTATTGGTGTTTTGCCAGGCACAAGATATGGGGGTCGGTCAATTTTCCACCTTTCCGCTTCCGGGAAAGGAGTACGTGCATGAAACCTTCGCTCATATCAACCAGAATGGTGCAAGGCTGCCAGATCAATCTTACACTATTTTCTCGCTACTTTGTGCATCCAAAACTTCCCGAACCGCCCTGGCCAGATTCTCCATTTCGATCGGTTTCTCAATATATTTCCGTATACCGAATTCCTGGGCACGCTCCTTTGATATTTTTTGACTGTACCCGGTGCAGAGGGTGATCGGTATATCGGATCTGATTTTCAGTATCTCTTTTGCCAATCTGTC
>JBBSAR010000460.1:0-3770 GCA_038252125.1 Desulfatiglandales bacterium | reverse complement strand
CATCCGACAGTTTCACATTGGCCCAGGAGGTTTCCAAGTCTCTCCCGTCTATGGTCTTGACCGTGAAATCTCTCCAACCCGGTTCTCGCCGTTTCACATGTGACCATACCTCTCCGCAGATCGCGGGATCGGGTTGACACGCCTCTAACAAGTCCCTATTTTCGTCCCTTTCAGGTCCCCATCCGATGAGGTTTCTGTAATGGCTGTTCAGGACCTTGACCTCCCCATCGGGATCAAAAAGGCAAATCATAACCGGAATATAATCAATGATGGTCTGCAAAAGCTCTTTCGCGCGGCTGAGCTCGACCGTGCGCTCCCGAACGCGAATCTCCAGCTCGTCCTTGGCCGCTTGAAGGACCTTTTCGGCCCGTTTTCGCTCGGAGATATCCTCGAACACCGTTACGAAGTGATCCTTTTCAGGGCTATAGGCACTCACCGAATACCATCGTCCCAGCGGACTTGCAAATTCTTCCATGTGAGCCGGTTCCCCGGTCATGGCCACCCTGCCGAAGGCGCCTATCCAGTTGACAGGATCCGTGCTGACCCCGGGAAGAACCTCCGTCACTCTTTTCCCGATGACGTCCGCTTCCCGCAGGCCGGTGAACTTCTCAAAGGCTTGATTCACCTCAAGAAAGATATAATCGACCGGCTTTCCCTCTTCGTCGAACAAGACCTTGTGCAGGGAGAACCCGTTAATCATGTTCCTGAAAAGAGAACGATACCGTTCCTCGCTCTGCTTCAGTTCCCTGAAAAAGAGGGCGTATGGCTTTCTGAGACCTGTTTCGATCAGTGCCTTGTAAATACACCAGAAGGACAGGATCTTGAAGTAGTGACCCAATAGATTGCCGAAGCCATAGGGGTCTACGTACACAGTAAAAGATAGCTCCGAGGCAACGGTGAAACCGATGGACCAGAGAACCCATCGAAGAACGCCCCCATCGAAATCCTTGCGATGGATAAGCGCCAAGGCCGCGGAGGAAATGAGGAAAAACGAAATAATGTATTCGCTGATTTTCTTGAAAGGGGTAAGGCCCACGCCATCCACAAAGCAGACGGGAAATATTCTCCAGTAGAAAATGGATGCCAGGATAAGGCCGCAGATGATGATGTATGAGCAAAATACGGCTCGGACATCGAATTTCCTATGCAAAAACAGAAAGGCCGCGAGGAGGGAAAGGCTCTCCAGATATCGGGCCGCGATCCATAACTCGGTTGTCAACCCCGCTCCATAGCCGACAAAGATCGCTATGCCTTTATAGGAAAGCGTATGGACAAGATCGAGTCCGCCCACAAACAGATAGGCGATCCCCAGGAAAAGAAGGAAGTTGCTGCTGAGAAACCGTCTCGTATTCCAGGCGATAACGAATATGGCCCCGGCAATCACGATGGAAAAGATCTCGGCCATACTATGGAAAAGCAGGTAATTGTAAGTGCTGCAGACATACAGTGCAACAAGAACCAGAATGCCCAACATGGAATAGGAACCCTTCTTACTCATCTTTTCTCCAGCCGGATTTTTTTGTCTTTTTCCCATCATACGGAAATAGCCGGTCATCTTTATCATATCTTCAAGGGGCAGGCAATGTATCTTTTTAGGGTATCGGCGGATGGGACGAAAGAAGAGCGTCTAAAGTATTTGAGTCGATCAAATACAAGGAAGACCCCATTTTCTTTTTCATATCGCTTTCATAAAATGGAACCTCAACAAGGATACAACTGAAGAAACCTTCAAAATAGGGGGGGGAACCGATGAGACTTTTCGAACTCAGAATGATTGATTGGATGGGGGCCAGCAGTCCCCAAGACCTCAGCGAGCACACCTATGAGTTGTTCGAGCGCTCCGTCAGCCGGGTTGCGCAACTTCTGGTAAGCGACCTCTGGAGTGGAGGCGAAATTATGTGGTCGCCGTTCTGGTGCGCCAGCCGGGAAGTCCGAAAGCCAAGATCCGGATCCGGCGCCCCTGACCTGGCGTTATCCGCGTAAGGAACTGCTCTTCGAGGAGGCACTATGAAAAAGGAAGCCATGCTGTACCAAAAGAAGGAAAACGGCGCAGTCCACTGTAAGTTATGCGCCCACTTCTGCAAGATTGAAGACACGGAAAAAGGCATTTGCGGGGTACGGTACAATCTGGGCGGAACGCTCTATACCATGACCTACGGGAAAACCATCGCACGCCATATCGATCCTATCGAAAAGAAACCCCTCTACCATTTCCTGCCGGGATCCCGTTCCTACTCCATGGCCGCGGCCGGCTGTAATTTCCGCTGCGATTTTTGTCAAAATTGGGAGATTTCACAGATCAAAGGCAATTTAGAACCCGGCCTCCCCGGACACCCTTTCACCCCCGAAGAGATCGTGGACGAAGCCATGGTAAATCGTTGCGAGAGCATCTCCTACACCTATACCGAACCTACGATCTTTTTTGAATATGCCTACGACACGGCGAAGCTGGCTAAAAAGGCAGGCATCAAGAACGTCTTCGTAACAAACGGTTATATGACCAGGGATGCACTGGATACCATAGCCCCCTACATAGATGCGGCTAATGTGGATCTGAAGGCCTGGCAGGATGACTATTACAAAGGGCACTGTCAGGCCCGCGTAAAACCGGTTCTACAGACCATACGGCATATGAAGGAACTGAATATCTGGGTGGAAGTAACTACCCTGGTCCTTCCGCAGGAAAACGATTCCCGTGAGGATCTGGAGGCCATTGCCGGATTCATATCCGAAGTCGGAAACGATATTCCCTGGCATATCAGCAGGTTTCATCCGGATTATAGGTTTACCAATCGGCCGCCGACGCCCGTGGAAACCCTTCGGATGGCCAGAGAGATCGGGAAAAACGCGGGGCTCCGCTACGTTTACCTCGGAAATGTCGCCGGCGACAGCAATACCTATTGTCCGCAATGCGCCAAGCCGGTTGTACAGCGGCCGGTGGGCATCGCCGGCGAAATCAACATCCATAACGGGAAATGCACTTCATGCGGCGGTGAAATCGAAGGGGTGTGGGCCTGAAACAGCGGTGGGGGAAGGCTGCGTGGCCGGACTGGAAGCGGCCTCCTATGCCAGGAAAAAGTAACCGTGATTCCAGTCAAATTCTCTGGCGGCAAAATACAGGCTCAGGAAGCCATTGTTTTTGAATAAGATACGGAGAAGAGATAACCTCTCAGAAGGAACTTGTAAGAATCTAATGGAACCTCTTCGGATTCCAACTCTCAAGAGATTCATTGAGCACAGGATAGGGCGTTATTCTTACGGTTTCATCTTCTTTGCCATTGTAACTTTGGTTACGGGTAGCTGTACGCATTACCATGAGCAGCCCCTCGATCAGGCCACTGTTGACCAGAGCCTCACGGCACCGGGGATGGACGCCATCCGGATCGAAGCAAAAAAGATTAAACACCCCATTTTGAAGCCTCTTTCCATAGACGATAGAGACGGCGTTTCTCCTGAAGAAGCGGCCCTGATCGCCGTCCTGATCAATCCCAAATTACGAGCCTTGAGAGACAAGAAAGGGGTTGCCGCGGCCCAGCTTTTTCAAGCCGGAATCCTCCCCAATCCACAGCTCAGTTACAGCCTGGAATTCCCGACAGGCGGGGACACACTGGGCACGGTCAGTGCTTATGGGTTTGGATTGGGCTACGACATCAAATCGCTTGTCAGCAGGGGACCCCTTGTGGACGCGGCAAAGAGCCATGCCGACTCCGTGGACCTGGATGTCGCATGGCAGGAGTGGCAGGTGGCACAGGCGGCAAGGCAGCACGTGT
>JBBSAR010000459.1:0-3782 GCA_038252125.1 Desulfatiglandales bacterium | reverse complement strand
TCGGGGCCGATTCGATAAACGAAAAAGGTGAATACGCTCAAGGAGAAGCGGGTGAGTATGGAAAGGTAGATGAGTGAGTGTATGGACCACCTGCGCACGCTCTCTTTGAGAAGCCTCCTTTGCAGGACAATGTCGAGCACAAAGGTCTTCAGCAAAGGAAAAAATTCCCTTGAAAAGATCGTTCCCCAAATGGAATCCGAACTACGGGCAATTTTTCTGTGCAGGGAGGTTTCCTCGCCCTGCACGCTGCCTTTAAACCACATGCGGACCATCAGCAGGATGCCTGCGATAAAAAACAGGAACGCTACCCAGAAAAGAGGCCCCCCCATGTCCAGGGAGGCGTTATGGCAGAGAATGCAGAGAAAGCTTTTCGGGGGAAGAACGGAGGCGGCTGCGCCCACCTTGTTTTCCGGAAAATGACATTTGACGCAGAACTCCTGGTCGCTGGTTTTTCTCAGGGTATGATCGGTGCGGGCGAGGGGCGTGCCCTTGTCGTCCACCGATGCAAGGATAACCCTGTCCGTTTCCTTATTCAAAGCAAAAAGATTGGAGGTGAAGTGGCAGGCCTGGCAGGATACCCGCAGATGAGGCGCTCCAACAGCGCCGCCTTCTCCATGAACCGGATGGCATTCCGAACAGACTGCCCCCGCTCGGGAAACATGGGGGGAACGGGCCACGTCCCGGTGGCACTGGATGCAGGCAACATATTGATGCCTGCCTTTGAGAACGGATTCTGACTTTACCTGCAAAGAGAGGTTTGTCTTGCCGATCGATCTGACGCATTCGCTCTTGCCATGACATTCCAGGCACAAGGTCTGGTTGGAAAAGGCGCCCGCATCGGTGTGGATGTTGGGAGACCGATGGCAATCGAGGCAGGGTCGTTTCTCGCCGTTTATTGTGGCCGGCATCAGATTTTTTTCCTGACCCAGGGCAGGGAAATCCGACAGGAAGAAGACCGATGCAATAACAAGCAGTGCCGCTGTAAGGTTCCTCTGTTTCATTTTGATTCTCGATGTATCCTTGGGTAAATATAAAGCCATTCAGGGATCATGATTAAGATTATAATTATGGCTTTTCGACTGCCGATCCTTTTGCCGCGGCGAGGGTTTTCCATTCCCCGGGATGTTCTCTCATCATTTTCTCTCTCGTGGTCCTGCCGTTAAAAATACTTTTTTCCATCGGAAAGATTTCCGGTCTCAGATGCGCGGAAGCCAGGTGAACGACAAACTTCAAGGCCACGGCGATGATGGCTTCGTAAAGATGAAGCACCTGGGCGATATTGATGAAGTAGCCGGGCAGGATCGTGGAAAAGAATTCGGGAAACCAGAGAAACAGTCCCGTCAATCCCATGGTGTTCATCCCGAGAAAAATGGCCAGATAATCGAATTTTTCCCAGTAGGCAAAGCGGTTAAACTCCGGGAGCTTTGGATTTCCAAAAAAATATTTTATATGTCCTACCAGATCCCTGACGTCCTGCATCCGCGGGAAAAGCGTCTGCGGGCCGGTCAGACTGCCCTTTAGAACGAATTTGAAATAAAGAAGCCACAGGACATGAACCATAACGCAGCCGTAAGTGATCACCGCGCAGAAACGGTGCAACCAGACCAGGTGCCCCGGCCCGCCCACAAGCCACGCAAAGCCCCATGCCCACCACTGGGAACTGAACTTGAGGGAAAAGCCCGTGATGGCCAATCCCGTGAAGCCCAGCATGGTAAAGAGGTGGAGAAGGCGTTGAAGCACGGAAAATCGCACGACGGTTTCTTTTTCAGGGTGGTTGGTTTCCATGTTATTTATGCCTCCTCAATCGCTCGTGCAGCTCCCGCAATATCCACAGAAAGATATGTCCGTAGAAAAATCCCACCACCAGAATGGCTATGATGGTCATCAGCACGGTAATAACTGTTATGAGGGCGATGTGTTGCCTCTTCCGTGGGCTGTCCGCGGCTATGTCTTTCGGGGTGACGTGAATCACAAACTCAGCAAAGCTCGTCCCTGCGTCCGGATGGCATCTCCGACAGGCCGTGAGAGCGGCTTTTTTATCCTTGAGCGAAATGCACTGGTGGGCCCCGTGACAATCCGTACAGAATGCGGCCTTGTCATTTCCGAGATTTACGGCTGCCTTTCCGTGATAATTTTCCAGATAGGATGCTTTCTGTGCCGGGTGGCAGGAACCGCAGACCTCGGTCATGCGTCGTCCCGTTTCCAGCCTTGAAAGATGCGATTTAACATAGTGAGAGGAATGGCAATCGCCGCATGTGGGGGCATTGCCGGGGGCTGCGCCCGAAAGATCCTGATTTCCCGGCTTTAATTTTTCCTTTTGAAGTGCACGGGCGTGTTCCCCCAGGAGATATTTTTCATAAGAAGTCCGATGGCAGGTCCTGCAACGGCTGTAATCGTAAAGTCGCGTGGCGCTTTTCATCAGCGAGCCGGCGCTCTCCGAAACCGGATGGAGTGCATCGCCTTTGTCCAAATCCGTATGGCACTGTTCACAGGGAAATGTCCCATGAGCAGAGTTTGCGAAACGGTCAAGATTTACGAACCAGGAGGATTCCGTGTCGGGAACAGCGGGAATGTCGGGCTGGGCCTTGGCCGAAACAGCCGAAGAAAAGCCGCAAAAAGCCAAAAGCCATAAAACAAAAAGAATCCTTTTCATAAAGCGATCTCTTTCGAACCGTGGTTGTTTGTGTCCATTACCGCTCATCTTTTAAGTATATCGGCCAGGCTCCCAAAATAGATCTTAAGAAAGAGGGCGCATGCATCGTTCAATTTGGTGAACATCTCCCGGCCGGAAGGGGATGTTTCTTCCGTCTGTTTTGGTTCTCTCTTTATGGCCCTCAGAATGGTCACAACATCCACCAGAGTTTTCACCAGAATCGACTTTTCCCTTTCATTGACAAGGACTTTCTCCAGGTTTTCCAGTATCCGTATCCTCTGCCATATGGCCTCGAGAAAAACCCTGATCTTGCCGGCCTCATAGATTTTGTTCCCAATCTGCCAGGATATGGGGAGTATTTCAAGCCCTGTTGCAACAATGCGCCCGTTGCTGATCTGCCTCTTGATATCCCTGACAAACTGTTTTGCTTCACGACCCGATATTTTCATCGCTTCTGAAGGGGCGTTCTGCTCGGATAACCGCTTATGAGGCATGTCCCAGTACAGTGCCCTTATCAACAGGTGATTTGCATCAGCGAATTGCGGATGTTCGAAATGGGGGCCATACAGATGCAGATGGCCACGGCCCATTTCGTGCCTGATGACAGCGGCCTTGCCCAGCACGATTTCCGCCGCAAGAGATTCATCCACCAGAAATATGGTCTTGTCCGTGAAAGCCGCATAGGTGGCCAGGATCCGCGAGTCTCCAACGGTCATGGGAGGACCTCCATACAAGGGCGCTTCCAGATCTCGGGTTCCCCTGAAAGGCGGAAAGCCGTTGGTGCTTATTCGTATGGATTCCCTTACGGGGTGAAAAATAAAACCGCAACCGTAGGATGCGCTGAATTTTTCCTTATAACGTAGGGCTTCGGGAAGGATGCTCGTTAAATTTGCAATTTTTGCCGGAACGAAATTGAAAAGCTTCAGGTGCTCTTTTGAGGAATGTAAAGGCAGGTAAGCGCCAGCACAGGAACCTACGTACAGGCCTCCCCGTTCAATGAAAGAGCGGATATTCTCGGATCCAGGTTGACCCAGCGCTTCGGCAACGGCAAAGGTATCCCCGCCCGACATGACGAGGATATCCGTGTTGTCCAGTGCGTTTGTTTGAATGTGATCTTCTGTTAGAAAGG
>JBBSAR010000458.1:0-3783 GCA_038252125.1 Desulfatiglandales bacterium | reverse complement strand
TTTAAGAAAGCGATATATTTTCTGTCTTTCAACATGGAAATTCCGGTGTACACCGTGGTGTGATAATCCTTTATTTGTTCAAGAATCTCCGTCACCCGCCGGGAACCGCTCCTGAAATAGGAATCGATGAAGCGGATATGATCGGAACCGAAACTTTTCATCAGATCGTGGATGGAATCGGAAATTCGGGTTGACTCGCGATCTGCAAGAAAATTCATGCGGGGAAGTTCCCGGTATGTACAGAACTTACATTTTCCATACCAGCAGTGATTGCTGAATCCCATATGAACGGGGATGGAAGCGGTATCGGGATAAAAATCTTTCAGAAAGTCATGCCGGCAGTCAAAAACCGTACCATAATCATTTTCCGTGATGGCGGCATCTTTCCAGTCTCTGATCATCCGGTGAAGGTCCGTGGTCAGGTCGATGTTGCCGGACACAATGATCAGGTTTCCCGCCAACAGCAAAGGGGAAACGCCCATGGTCTTCAGAAAATTGCGAATGAAGGTGGAAGACAGGCCTATATTGATGAGCGGCCCACCCAGAACGACCCTCCGATTCTGTTCCAACAGATGCTTCACAATGAGAAGGTCGCAGAAATTAAGACAGGTGAACACGTAATATTCATCCTCAGTGTCGATCACGATAAATTCGTCAAAATATCCCTGTGCCATGAATACGTAGAAGATATTGTTCACCATATATTTCTGCCGCAGAAACCGCATGACGTTCGGGGAGAATTTGTCAGCGGCCTTTGCAAGAATCCCGTCATACAACTCCTGGTCGATGTTGGAAGAAAAAGCCTTTACCGGCATATCGCTGAACGTGGTCTCCAGCCTCTTGTTCCGCGTTAGATTTTCGGTGATAATCCTGGTTGCCATGGGGAAAAACGGTTTAAAAAGAGGGGGATAAATATATTGTATTTTCATGAATGTTCCTCGATGATTTCTTGTAAGGCCGTGAAAACAGGGTCCGATTGTCTCCCGTTTTTTTCAGCGGTTTCCATCACTTCTTTAAGAAACATGAGCCTTGACCAGTCAAAGGGCTTGTACTTTAGATTTTTCACCTTTTCCGGAGTCAACGCTTCAGGGAAACTGAGAGGGATTTCCTGGCCAAGTGCCCTGAAGGCGAGCATGGTGCGAACGCATTTGTCGCAGACACAGCAGTTGGTATCGGGAGAAGTGTCGAATTTGTATTGTCCTTCCCAACATACTTTAAGGTTTTCAAGGGCTTCTGGCCAGGCCGCCAGGGCCTGCAGTTTCTCTATTCTGGTAAAAACCATATCGTGATGGATCTCAAAGCTTCGGCTGGAAAGCAGGCGGTCCGTTAACGGGTGGCTGCCCCAGGGACTCAGATGCCTGTAAGAATGGCTGCTGCCCACAAGGCATCCCCCCCACGACTTGCTGAAAAGGGATGCCGCGGATGCAATCACGCATGCGTGGGATATCCAGAATCTCTTGATGGAAAGAAGATATTTGAGATTGGTTCTCACGTTGAGATAGGAAAGATCGTACTTTCCCTCAAAGAGCCGACGATTTCTGGCCACCACGCTTCTTAACTGTCGATCATAATCAATGTTTACATCAAACCCTTCAATATAGAGGATTGCGCCGATATCATGACGCTTTCTTTTGACAGGCCCTCTCCTCAATATGTGGTTTAACGCGCTAAAGGCGCCATCAACCCCCCCGGAAAAACTCAGGATGAGAGATTCACTGGCCTTTTCCTTCTCTATTTCCTTCTCCGCGGTTATCTCTATCCGGCTGTATTTATCGGGAAACCAGGTGCTGAAAATGAGCTGGTATTCTTCGAGATTGTCCAGAAGGGAGGAAGAAACCGGGCCGTGGACCCTGAGCGAAGCCTGATCTTCCATGGCTTTGAGAAGGGCCGCGATCACGAAAGAATCCATCTGGTCAAGAGAGACAAAATCCCATTGGTTTAAAGGAATTTCATACCAAAGATCGAGATCCTCGTCATAAGGACGCGACAGATGCACGGTAATGAGGCATTTCCCGGCATCTTCAAAATGCTCCACCCTGTCCAGAAAAAGATCCATTGTTCTCATAAAATAACCTCCTTCGTGATCGGGCACGAAAAATACCTGACCCGGGGATTGCATTGGAATGGCCGGAATCGCTCGATGGCAGCGTGAAGCGCTGAAATCCCTCTGTTCTGAAAAAAAGCGGGGCGGGCAGGCCGGGTCAGCATGGTGGAAAGGAGAGCTTATGGGCGACTGTCCACGGTTGACAGTTGCCGGTTCACGGTTGAAAAATCAGAAGATAGAGAAGAATTATAGTGTCCTCCCAAAGATCATGAGAAAAACTATGAAAAGGCAATCGTGAACGGTTGTCTTTTCCACTTCCGAAATCGCGCATGAACCGCGCGTTTCATTCAGAAACTACTTATCCAGGCCCTGGACTTTAGCGTGAAGGCTGCGCAATCTTTCACTCAAGGCCTTGCATATGTGAAGAGCGATCTGCGGATACTCTCTGACAATCTCCGTAAACTCCTGTTTATGAAGAATCAGGAATCGGGATTCTTCCGCGGTTCTAATGGTGGCTGATCGCACCGCATCCTCAAAAAGGGCCATCTCCCCGAAATAGTCTCCGGCACTTATGCGTGCCAACTCAATTTCCTCTTTCCCAGCTTCTCCTGCCTCTTTGATGACTGAAACTTCGCCCGAAATGATCAGGTACATGCTTTCGCCGGATTCCCCTTCCTTGATGACCGTCTCTCCCGCGGGTTGATCTATCTCCTCTGTTACGGATGCAACCGCGGCCAGTTCACTTACGGAAAGCCCTTCGAAAATATTAATGCCTTTCAGGCGCAGAATTTTATCTGGAATGCTGATTTGCGCTTCCATTTCTTCCTCCAATTCAACGGTTCCATGGGGTTTGGCATGTATGGCGCGTGTGGCCATCTGGCTTACAAATCTATTTTTGGACTCTTCAAAGGGCTTGAGAAATTTGAGATCCACTCCCTCAATGCCCTGCTTTTCAATAAGATGCAGAGTCAGCACTACGGTAACCCAATCATCTTTTTCCAGAAAATGGGAATATAGGGCCTTCCTGTCGCCTTCGAAGGCAGCAAGTTTAAAATGTTTCTTCCCTGTTTTCAAGAGTTCGGCCAGGGGTATGCCTTCAAACAGCGGGATAAGTATTTTGGAAAGAGAAGCGTTCAAAGAACCGTCCAGAGCTTCCAGGCTGTTTGATCTTCTCCTGGCGTCCGACGAAAAAAGGCCACGCCATATGAGCCTCATTTCCCCGGATCGGTCCTCGGTAGCCAGGACCCGCAGAATGTTTTCCATTTGAATCTGCTTCTTATTTTCCAAATGGTCAATCAGAAGAGCTCTTTCCCCGGTTTCAGGAAGCCGTGTCAGGGCATCGATTTCAGCGACATGGTTATAACAGAGTTCAACCTGTGAACGTGCGAACCGGAAAATATCCAGATCTTTGATGTTGAGCGTTTCGAGGAGCTCAAAAATGCCGTCTCGAATCTTTCGCCGCGGGATATTCAAAGACTCCACAAGGATCTGGGGATTCTGGTGTTCCGCACCCTGAATCTTTGCTTTTGCCAAAAGAAAGACTTCTTCGGACGGATCATCCATCAGCCCGATAACGGTCCTGATATCGTCGTCTCTATTAATTTCAAAAGCATCCAGGGCAGCAAGGCGGACCTTCAACTCCTTTGAAACCAGGAATGCCCGGGCCAGCTTATTCAGGTCCTCCGCCCCGATACGGTGAAGCGCCGTGAGAACGTAGGAAAAGATGGGTGCGTTCTCGT
>JBBSAR010000457.1:0-3802 GCA_038252125.1 Desulfatiglandales bacterium | reverse complement strand
CTTCGGGCCGCCCTTCGAGTTCGGTGCGTACACCGGGTCGGATGCGTTTATAACCCGCATGGCGCCGTCCTTGCTGTAACTGTGCACCTCTACCCTTGGCCGGTTGACCGGAATCTGTTTGTAGTTAACTCCCAGGCGGGCACGGTGGGCGTCGGAATAAGAGAAAAGACGGGCGAGCAACATCTTGTCCGGGCTGGCGCCGATGCCGGGCACGAGGCTGTTCGGTTCGAACGCGGCCTGCTCGATTTCGGTGTGGAAATCGGTCGGGTTTCGGTTCAGTGTCAGCCGGCCGACTTCATGCGTCGGGTAATCATTGTGCGGCCACACCTTTGTAAGATCAAAGGGGTTAAACCGGTAAGTCTCTGCCTCCGCAAAAGGCATGATCTGCACCTTCAGCGTCCAGCCGGGGTAATCCCCCCTCTTGATTGCCTCGAACAGGTCACGCCTGTGGTAATCGGCGTCAACACCGGCCAGCCGGTCCGCCTCCTCTTGCGTGAGGAAGTCGATGCCCTGGTCGGTTTTGAAGTGGTACTTCACCCAGAAGCGCTCTCCCTTGGCATTCACCCACATATAGGTGTGGCTCGAGTAGCCGTTCATGTGCCGCCAGGTCTTGGGAATCCCGCGATCGCCCATCAGCCACGTGACCTGGTGGGCCGATTCGGGCGACAGGGTCCAGAAATCCCATTGCATGTCGTTGTCGCGCAGGCCGTTGTCCACACGGCGCTTTTGGGAGCGGATGAAATGCTGAAATTTCATGGGGTCGCGCACAAAGAACACCGGAGTGTTGTTCCCCACCATGTCGTAATTGCCCTCGCTGGTGTAGAACTTCAGGGCAAAGCCACGCGGGTCCCGCCAGGTGTCCGGGCTGCCGCGCTCGCCCGCCACCGTAGAAAATCGGATCAGCGTATCCGTTTTCGCGCCCGGCTGGAACACCGCGGCCTTGGTGTATCGGCTGACATCCTTGGTTACCTCAAAGTATCCGAAGGCGCCGGAACCTTTCGCATGGGGCTGACGCTCCGGAATCCGTTCCCGGTTGAAGTTGGCCATCTGCTCGATGAGGTAGTAGTCTTGCAGCAAGATGGGACCGTCGGGTCCAACAGTGAGCGAGAACTCATCGCTGGCTACAGGGATTCCGGCATCATTTGTTGTGGGTTTAGGGCGGTCGTCTTTCATAATTATGTCTCCTCGCAAAATTCAAAACGGTTAATTCTCACTGGGTCCCTCTTTTTTTGCCGTCGCTGGACCCTCTTCCTTTCTACATTCACCAAATTTTCAGCAAAATACAATGGGGTGAATCAGGTATTTACAAGGGTGGAAAATAGTACGGATGCGACGTGGAGATGAGCGGAGGGAATTCCAGGATACCTGACAGAAGTGGATGGCGCGTGCATTCAGCAATGCGCCCGCGACAGATCTCAGGTGAGTCAATAGCTGGCCTGTGCTCAATCCATGTTCCGACTGTTTGCCGGCTGCGACAGTCGATATTTTTCAGGAGATTCCTTCATCAGATTTTGAATGGCCCGAAGATCCGGAATGCCGTCCCATCCTCCGCCATTTCTGCACTTGAGCGCTGCCGCGGCAGAAGCAAACGCCATACACCGACCCATGTCCCAGCCCTGCAAAAATCCAAAGATATACGCGCCGTGATAGACATCTCCTGCCCCGGTGGTGTCCCTTGAGACCACTTGAAAGGCCTCCTCGCGAACGATCCCGCCCTGATCAAGGCCGATGGCGCCCTTCGCCCCCAGGGTAATCACCACCTGATGCAGACTACTTTACCAAGAACGATGAAGTTAATCCACAATGAACATCTTCAGCATGAAATACCTCCCTCTATGTTCGAATTCTGCATAGTATGTCTGAATTTTATCGACATACTGTGCAGAAGGATGGTACTATCCACCACCCTAAAGGCGGAACGGGAGCAGTGGGAATGATTGAGACGATCCGAAAAAGAATTGAGCATGAGGAGTTCGATTACCAGACGCTTCTGGTTTGTCTAAAGGATTATGCCAGGCCGAGGGACAAGATCTCGTCCCTTCTGAAGAAAGGTCTCATCATCAGAATCAAAAAAGGGCTTTACATTTTTGGCGATGAATACCGTCGAAAGCCTTATTCCCGGGAAATCCTTGCGAACCTCATCTATGGTCCCTCTTACATATCTTTGGACTTTGCGTTGCACTATTATGGCCTAATTCCGGAACGTGTCGAAGCGCTGACTTCCGTCACTACGGGTCGATCTCGCAGGTTCTCCACGCCGGTTGGCCTTTTCACCTATCGCAAGATCCCTTTGGAGGCCTTCCGCATCGGAATGGACAGGGTTGAAATCGGCGAAGGCCGGGCCTTTTTGATTGCCACACGGGAAAAGGCGCTGGCCGATAAGCTTAATGACAGCCGGGGCGTTGGTCTTCAAACGCAAAATGAATTATCTGCCTATCTTGAAAATTCTCTCAGGATAGATCCCATGACCTTGGAAGAGCTAAATTCAGAAGCCCTCAATGAAATGGCCCGTCGGTATCAATCTCGAAAAATCAGACTGCTCAGTGACCTCGTCGAAGGAGTCCGCCAGAAACGAGGAAAGGGGATTCTCCATGCATGAAGCTATTGGTGCAATGCTCTCCAAGTACAGATGCCAAGGGCATAACGACTATATGAATGCCCTGAGGGAAATACTGCAGGAAGTGGCTCTTCTTGGGCTTTGGCGGGGCAAGTTCTTCGAAAAAGCGGCATTCTATGGTGAAACCGCCCTGCGAATCCTTTACGGTCTTGATCGATTTTCCGAGGACATGGATTTCTCTTTGCTGAAACCGTTTGATGCCTTTGATATCACCGCCTATGCCGCATTCCTCCGAAAAGAGGCCGAAGGCTTCGGTTTTGATGTGCGATTTGAAAAAGTTGAAAAGGCGGGAACATCACCTATAACATCTGCTTTTTTAAAGGCAAACACCCGGAAGGAACTTATCGTGATCGAGGCAACTGATGAGATCGTCAAAGCCATCCCGAAGGGGCAAATTCTGAAGATCAAGCTGGAGGTGGATACTGATCCACCAATGGGATTTAATACAGAGACCCGTTACCTCTTACACCCCATTCCGTTTGCGGTGCGAGCCTTCTCGCTCCCGGACCTGTTCGCCGGCAAAATGCACGCCATTCTTTTCCGAAGATGGAAAAGCAGGGTGAAAGGACGAGACTGGTATGATTTTGTCTGGTACGCCGCCAATCAGCCAGTGCTGCATCTACACCACCTCGAACAGCGAATGCGCCAGACAAAAGACTGGAACGACAATACCCCGTTAACTTCAGAAAGGCTTCTGGACTTGCTCTCTGAAGCCATAAGCAGGTTGGATGTGGGTGCGGCCAGAAAGGAGGTCGAACCCTTTGTCAAGAACCCTGAGAGCTTATCCGTCTGGTCCCGTGAGTTTTTCGGGGATGTTGCCATGAGGATACAATTCGTTTAGGCAGACTCTGAAATCGGGAAAAACGCCATTTCTCTCTCTATCGTTCTCTCAATTTGATCCGCCGGATCTCCTATCCGAGATTCCCAGGCTTGATCATTGAAGTCCTTTTAACCATCCGACGTCTGGCATCGACCCCGTTAACAAGGAATCGGCTTAAATCGGCAAAGATCGTTTGACTTAGAATGTCTGATTTGTATATCTTGAAGGAGTTTTTGCATGAGTGAGGTCCGTTCAGCTCTCCCGTTTCGCCTCTGGCGGACGTCGCAAAAAATCCAAGCGCCCGTGGAGCAAAAGAATGAACGAGATGGAAGGCCTGTGGTTATCGATAAGGGATATTTGCAAGT
>JBBSAR010000456.1:0-3811 GCA_038252125.1 Desulfatiglandales bacterium | reverse complement strand
TGAGCACCCCGCTTTTCATGGCGAAAAAGAGATCCGGATTGCGCGTGTTCAATACATTGCACAGAAGAAAGGAAGAGTTTATTCCCATTCACGAAAAGCGTGTAAAGATGTATTCCTGCGGTCCCACCCTGTGCCAAAAAATCGATCTGGGACAGTGCAGGCGGATCATTTTTTCGGATTTGATCCGAAGGTACATGGAATTCAAGGGATACGAGGTTGAGCATATCATGAACGTCACCGACCTGGACGACCGGACAATCCAGGGCGCGCAACAGGCAGGCCTGTCCCTTCGGGAATTTACAGACCGCTACTATGATATTTTCATGAAGGATCTTCATGACCTGAACATCAAAAAGGCAAAACACTACCCCAGAGCCAGCGAACATGTGGAGGAAACCATCCAACTCACTGAGAAATTATTGGAAAAGGGATATGCCTATGAGAAGCTTCGCTCCATCTATTTTGACATTTCACGCTTAAAGGAATACGGTGATCTTTCCAACATCGATCTGGAAAAAATAAAGCTCGGCAAAACAGTAGATTTGGACCAGTACGAAAAGGACAATCCACGAGACTTTACGCTCCTCAAGAGATCTACTCTGAATGAACTGAAAAGAGGAATTTTCTTTCAGACAAAATGGGGGAACGTCAGACCGGGATGGCACGTGGAATGTTCGGCCATGGCCATGAAATATCTGGGACTCAACTACGACATCCATACAAGTGGCGTTGAGCTCATTTTCCCCCACCACGAAAATGCCATTGCCATAAGCCGCGCCGTATCCGGCAAGGCCCCTGCGAATTATTGGATTCACAACGAGCCGGTCATGTCCAATGGAGAGCCCGACGGGATGATTCCCGCGGGAAAAGAATCCGAGTCCTCCACCGAATCCCCCGTGAGGCTCAGCGATCTTCTTGAGCAGGGGTATACGGCAAGGGAAGTGCGATACTGGTTGATGGGAAGGCACTATCGGAAACCCATTTTTTTCTCGAAGAAAAAGCTTTTATCCGCCAGAAACACCCTGTCTCATCTGGACAAGTTCATCCAGAAAATTCATTATGCCAAATCGGCTAACGACAATCCGGACATGGATCAGGCCGTTTATGCCATGAAGCACCAGTTCGCGGAATCGATGGATGATGATTTCAATATTGCGCCCGCCCTCGCGGCCCTTTTCCAATTCACCAGCCGGATGAACAAAATCATGGACCAGCGAGGGCTCTCTCCCGCGGACAGGGAAAAGGCGATCGAAGCACTTGGGCGGATTGACTCGGTTCTCGGAATCATGAATCTTGAACCGGGTCCGATGGAACAGGAAGTGGAGGAAATCATCCGAAACCGGGAAGAAGCCAGAAATGCGGGCGACTGGGACATGGCGGATGGTTTGCGAAAAAAGCTGATGGAGATGGGGATAGAAGTGAGTGATACAAAGCAGGGCGCCGTCTGGAACAGGATAAGGTAATGCCCATATACGAATATGAATCCGTCAACCCGGACGAGGCCTGTGAAAAATGCAGGGTTCGGTTTGAATGGTTGCAAGGGATCTCGGAACCTCCTCTTCAAAGATGTCCTTCGTGTGGAAAACCCGTCCGGAAATTGATATCGTGGTGCCGGGCTGCCGTGGTGGAAACCCCGGCGGAATACAACCGTGTAACGACACAGATTTCCGATTACGAAAGAGAAGGGATGTGGAGCCACGCGGCGGAGCTTGGAGACACCCATTCTGAGAAGACAGGGGACACCCCCATGAAAATGCGGGCCATTGATAACTATGCCAAGGCGGGCTATGATTCCACAACCCTGGAAAAACATGCCAAAGCGCCTGTAACGGGAGGGAATTCGGAATGACAATGAAAATGTGCGGAGGTGTCCCTTCGTGGATGAGATTATTGCTGGCCATCGTTGTTCCCGCAATTTTCTTCTGTCCGTCCGTCATGGGACAGGACAAGAAAGATCTATCCAATATGCCGGCAAGGGCCATCTCCGTGTTCCCCGAATACACGGGGATTGTGATTCCCCAGGGGGAAGCGGTAGAGATTGATCTGATTGTTGCAAACGGCGGCAGGACGGGAGAAGACATCAATGTTTCCCTGCCTTCCGTCCCCACGGGCTGGAAGGCGTGGATCAAGACCTATAAATACGGTGTAAGCGGAATCCATGTGCGAAGCGATGATTCCAAAAGTCTGCTCCTTCGTCTTCAACCTGAGAAAGGTGTAGAACCGGGTGAGTACATCTTTTCCATAAAGGCCGAAACAGCCGATGGAAAAATTGCTTCCAACAGCCGCATCCTGGTAACAGTCACCAGGGGAAAAGAACAAAAAAGTGCGGAAGGAGTAAACATCGCAACCTCTTATCCCGTGCTAACCGGCGCCACGGATGGAAAGTTTGAATTTTCCGTGGAAGTGGAAAATAAGTCCGATCAGGAAGGAATTTTCAATCTGGCGGCACAGGGTCCTGAGAACTGGACTATAAATTTCAAGCCCGCCTACGAAGACAAATTTATTTCGAGCCTCAGGCTCAAGGCGGGCCAGAGTCAGTCCATGGCTGTTGAAGTCCGACCCAACCCGTGGGCAAGTCCCGGTCAATATCCCGTTCTCGTCAAGATCAGTTCTCCGAAGGCCGAAGGCCAGGTGGCCCTGAGCGTAGTGCTCACCGGCACATATAAACTGGAAGCCGGAACGTCAAACGGACTGCTTTCGTTGAATACGGTGCGGGGCGAAGCGGCGACCCTTTCCTTCTACGTAAAGAATACCGGTTCAGCGGTTCTCAACAACGTGCGGCTCCTCTCCTTTAAACCGGAAAACTGGAAGGTGACGTTCACTCCGGACACAATTGAAATGCTGCCTCCCCAGGAACTCAAACAGGTGGAGGTTTCCATTGTTCCCTCCGCGCAGGCGCTGGTGGGAGATTATTCCGTGGGACTTCGGGCAGAATCGGGTTCCCCGCCAAGGGCGGAAAAAACCATTGAAATAAGAACAAACGTCATGGCCTCCGCTGCCTGGGGATGGACCGGCATCGGGATTATTGTTCTTGTTATCCTAGGGCTCGTGGTTTTGTTTGTGCGTCTTGGAAGGCGTTGAAATGGGCACTGCCGCCATCGTTGAAACCTTTGACCTTACGAAGCGTTACGGCCGGCAAACGGCCGTCAACGGTCTTAATCTGACTGTAAGAGAGGGGGAGATCTTTGGTTTTTTAGGTCCAAACGGCGCCGGAAAAACAACCACCCTTCTCATGTTGTTGGGGCTGAGCCGACCAACGGACGGCTATGCCGTGGTTTGTGGCCTGAACCCCTTGCGCAAGGTGAGAGAGGTCAAGCGACAGGCGGGATATCTTCCTGAAAACGTGGGATTCTACGGAGACATGGACGCTGTACAGAGCCTGGAATATATTGCCCGGTTAAACAGCCTGAAGCGAGAAGACATCCCACATAAAATCGAAGAGGCACTCGAACTTGTGGGGCTTGAAGCGGTTGGAAGGAAAAAAACGGCGACATTTTCCAGAGGGATGAAACAAAGGCTTGGAATCGCGGAGGTGCTGATCAAAGAACCCCGGTTGCTCTTTCTGGACGAACCCACGCTGGGTCTGGACCCTGAAGGGGCCGTCCAACTTATTACACTCATCCAAAGCCTGAGCAAAGAAAGGCGGATGACCGTGCTTCTCTCTTCTCATAATCTGCAACAGGTACAGAAAATATCCAATCGCGTAGGGATCATGATCGGGGGGAATCTGGTTGCCGCGGGGTCTATGGCTTCCCTGGCCCTGGAAAAATTCGGAGTGGGTGAAAAGGAATATTCCTTGGAAGAAATCTAC
>JBBSAR010000455.1:0-3811 GCA_038252125.1 Desulfatiglandales bacterium | reverse complement strand
GAGTAATAGACAATTTCCTTTTCACAGTAGCCCCCTTCCAACTCGTAGTTTTTCAATCTGACGTGTTCTCTGACAATGGGAGCAATTTCACAGAGGTCGTTTTCAAGGCAGATCCGCATACCCATCTCGGCGTGGTTTTCACCGGACGCAAGGGACGGAGTCTTGCCGATGTCATGGAGAAGCGCCCCAGCAGTCGCTTTCTTGACGGAAACATCAATTCCGGAACGCTGAAGATCACGGGCGACTATAAACGCAATTTTCCCTACCATTACCGTATGGGCGCGGATATTTTCCAGCATGGCGTACTTATCCATCAAGCGAAAGCATTCTTCTACCGACGGTATCATTTTCGTTGCTCCTCCGTTAAAAATGTGATTCCAGAGGAAGTTACCAGCCGGAAGAATTCCTTTCAAGGAAAATCCGTATTGCATGAAAAGAGGAATGAAGTTTGCCGATATTCCGTGCCCGATTTGCCGGATGCGGGTCAAAAATTACGGGAACATTGACAACCGTTCGCATTTTCTTTACATTTCACTCAGGAGGATCCGGCATTTTGCATTATTTGATTTTTACCGACTTGGATGATACGCTTCTGGACCATGAAAATTATTCGTGGGCCGAAGCCGGACCAGCCTTGGATTTTTGCCAAGAGCGTGGCGTACCAGTCATCCTGGCTACAAGTAAAACCAGATCGGAAATCGAACCACTGCACGAAATCCTTTCTCTTTCCGCTCCCTTCATCTCTGAAAATGGCGGTGGCATTTTTTTTCCACGGGAAATTAGTGTGGATGCCCCCTTCGGCGCGTCGTCGTCCAGCCGTTTTCCTCTGGAAGGCCACCAGGAGCTTGTCCGTTCGGGAAATGGACGGAAGCGGTTCTGGAAGATTTCCTTGGGGATGACTTACGCCCGTCTTGTGGAGCATTTCAGGGATATTCGCCATGAACTGGGTTGGGACATGAGGGGATTTTCGGATATGGATCCGACGGAAATCGCGCGGTTGACAGGACTGGGCGAAGAAGGAGCACGGCTGGCTTCCAAGAGGGAATTTGATGAGCCGTTCCTTCTGAATGGTCTTTACGAGGATGTGACGCCACTCAAGAAAATTGCGGAAAGAAAAGGGCTTGTGGTTACTTCCGGAGGGCGTTTTTTCCACTTGACAGGAAGAAATGACAAAGGGATTGCCATGGATTTACTGCTTTCCTGGTATCGGCGGCGGTACGAAAAGATCCTTACCATTGCCCTCGGGGATAGCCCTAACGACTTCGGCATGCTTAAGCGCTCCGATTTTCCCGTTCTCATTCCGTCAACAAAAGACTACCCCATGCTGAAAGACGACATCCCGGGGCTTATCATGACAGAGGCGATGGGCCCAAAAGGCTGGAACACCGCCGTACTACAGATCTTGGAAAAAAATCAGGAGGAGCACGATGTCTGATGTTTTTGAAAAGGAGGCGAACCCGGAAAATATCAAGAGGGCCAAACTGGTAGTGTGCATACCCTCCTATAAAGAAGCCGATTCCATCGCCTATCCCGTCTCCCGGGCCGATGAAGGGTTGAGTAAATATTTTCCAGAATACGAATCCGTCATCATCAATTGCGATAATAATTCCCCCGACAATACAAAACAGGCATTTCTTGATATCCCCACAAGAACCCCCAAGATCTACCTTTCCACAGCCCCCGGCGTAAAGGGAAAAGGAAATAACTTCAGGAATCTTTTTCAAAAAGTGAGTGACCTCCATGCAAAAGCGGTGGTGGTGGTGGATGCGGATCTTAAAAGTATTACGCCCGAATGGATCAAACACCTGGGGGAACCCCTCTTCAGCGGATTTTCTTATGTGGCGCCTCTCTATATACGGCATAAATATGATGGAACGATTACCAAAGGGATTGCGTATCCCATGACAAGGGCGCTCTATGGACGAAGGGTGAGGCAACCGATCGGAGGGGATTTCGGTTTCAGCGGCAGGCTGAACCAGGTGTATCTTGAAAGCACGATCTGGGATGATTCCGTAGCCAATTTCGGCATAGACATCTGGATGACCACCCTGGCCATCACTCAAAAAATGAAAATATGCCAGGCCTTTATGGGAAGGCCGAAAATTCACCGCACAAAGGACCCGGGGGCTGATCTCGGGCCCATGTTCAGACAGGTCGTGGGCACCATTTTTTCCATGATGGGGTACTCCGACTCCTTTTGGACGAAAGTAAAGAACAGCAGGCCCACCGCCATATACGGCTTTGGCCTTGGGGAAGTGGAGATGCCGCCCAAGGTCGGGGTGAATATGGAGAATCTTCTCCATCAGTTTCAGGCGGGTTTCGAAACGCACAGCGGGATGTGGCAAGAAATCCTTACGCCGGATGCCTACAGAAAGCTTTTGGAGATCAGGGATATGCGGGTTTCGGAATTTAATTTCCCCACCGATCTCTGGGCCAGAATTCTCTTTGATACGGCGGTCTCCTATGGCAGAGTAGCCATCGATACGGATCAAATCATGGATTCCCTGATCCCTCTCTATTTTGGAAGAACCCTGTCCTTTGTCCTGCGGACGGAGAAAATGACCATCAAGCAGGCCGAAGAAGCCATCGAAGAGGATTGCGCCACATTCGAAAGGGCCAAGCCATATCTCCTGAAACGCTGGGCGGAATCGGTAAAAACCCCATAAGGAAAAAAATCAGCGGTGAAATTGAATGATCTGCCCTACTTCAAATGGGCCGCCGGTCAGCGCTTCGGCGAGGGAATGCTTTTCCATGACTTTCGCGGTCTTTATTTGCCCGATTTTATTTCCGAAAAGATGAACCTCCCGTCCGCTCGCCGAGGGAATGGCCTTCCCGATGGAAAACACATCAAAGACCTGCCCTTCATTCAGGCCCACCTCGCTGCCCGCGTTGAACATGATTGTGCCCGCATCAATAGCCAGGATTTTTCCCGTAAATGCATTTTCCATCAGCCTGTCTTCCAGTTCCGCAACCAGCTTTTCCAAAATTTCGGGCATCGCTTCCGAGGTTACCCGTTTGATGTATTCCTGCTCATCTTCATTTCCAGCCTCATCGAGGGGAACGGAAAATTCCTTCAAATCAAGTTGCGTGAGAAGAAGGGTTTTGGTGGCAATGTCTACAATATTCACCGCCACTGACACCACATAGATCTTTTTCCAGCTGTCAAAAGGCCAAAGGCCTGTTTTGTCAATAGAAACTTCAATGGGGTTCAAGACTCCGATCAGGAGATCGGTCATCCCCATCTGCTCGGCAAGATCCACAAGAACCGAACTGGTAACGACGCCGAATTGGGGAGAATTCATGGCAAGAGACGAGTACTGTCCGTCCGGGGATTTATACAGGAGCAAAGAAGGAGATTTTTCGAGAAGGCTGTAAAACTCCTGGTTTAGCTTTTTCACCCTTTCAGGCCCCAAACCCGCCTGATCAACGAACGGAAAGACCATCACGCGTTTTTTGAGGAAATCGCCCGTCGGCAGGATTTTTTTTGCCACGAATCGGGGCAGCACGGTTTCAACCGTCGACTTTGTGGCACTGCAACCAAGAGACAATGCCAAAAGGAATGCCAGTGTGGAAAGCATCAATCTCCGCCCGATACAATTGGAGTTTGGGTATTTTTTAAAAAACAATTTCAAAAGAGCTGAACTCATTCCGCCATTCCTCTTCTTTCTTGATAATCTGTTGTATATTCGCTGAACGGGGACCCTGACGGCACCACGAGACAAAATCAGACATAGGGCCTTCGCCCCCATCTGCCAGCACTTCCACGGTTCCATCAGGAAGATTGCGCACCCAGCCTTTTATTCCGAGAGAG
>JBBSAR010000454.1:0-3821 GCA_038252125.1 Desulfatiglandales bacterium | reverse complement strand
GATAAAGAAGAGGAGAAACGAAAACGACTGGAATTCGGACTATGGGGTTTCATGACGGAAGACTGGATGGATGCCTACGGCAGGGATGGATGAAATCCCTTCGGGATTGGATGGAGGGGATGACTGCCCCGATGAAATCCGCCCCAGTACGATCCTCCGGACCTACGGGGTAAACAAAGACGCAAACGCGCAAAGATTTTTCTTGTTTTTTTGAACAGAAAGCTTGGTAATAAGGTACTAAATATTTCTTTCACAAACCGGCTATCCGGCTTCTTTTAAGAACCCACTTGCAAATTTGTGAAGCACACTTCCAATGAGTGTTTGATAAGGAATACCTTCTCGTGCAGCTCTTCTTTGTAAAGCAAAAAGGTCATTTTCGGAAATCCTTATATTGATCTTTCGACTCTTCTTCATCGTATTTCGAGCAATCGTTTGGTAATCGATCTTGGATTCAATGGGCTTTAATGTACCATTCTCGTAGGCATCCAGAATTTCCCTTTCATATTCGTCAAGAATGATCTCTTTCTGTTGCTTAGCCATTTTTTCCTCCAAGGTATTTTTTGGTAGCCTTCCTGCTGGGAATAATCGTTTTAAGAAAATACCCGTTCCCATCTATGACGAAGGGAACCAAATAAGCATAACCATCTATATCAACGATCATGATTTTTTGATTCGGATATTTGCACTTGTCAGGGTGGTCTATTTCTGTGACTTTAGCGCCGGAAACAATTCTCTGAACAATTTCTTCAAATGTAATGCCTCTTTCTTTTGCAAGAATTTCATTTTTTTCCGCATTCCATTTAAAAGTTTCCATTGTCGCAATGTAAGACATCGCGGATACAATGTCAATCTCCAATTGGGCCTGGGGATGTCCTTGGGCCTGCCCGATCTTGTTCAGTTTTGTCTGGTAGCGCGAGTATAGGAGCGTACGACCGACAGTCTCTGACACCCCGAGGAGACGAGGAGACCAGACAGGGCCGTTTTGCTCAGGCCCTGCGCCGAATTTTTGTTGCTATCGTTTAAGTAGAAAGACGATGACTAATCCCATTTGTCCGGAAACCGGGGTTCCAATGCACCGCGACGTGCGGCCCATAACTCTCATCTAAAAAAGCGAAAAGATCACCTTCGATATGCCGGGTGGTACTGCGATCAGTGTGACGAAAGCATCCACACCCAATAACCCGCCGGATCAAGGCTCAGCGTTCTTGGCGTCTTTGCGGTGAAAGATTGGATTTCTCCTCAATTTCGGGGAAGCTTTAATGAAACGCGGTATTACCAGGATAGCGTTCAACTCATTTTGAATAAAAGGCTCATATGTTTAACATACTGAGGAGACCAAATTTTTGGGTGGTATTTCTGGGAGATGCAATCTTCTGTGGATTAGCATATTTCCTCGCATATTATCTTCGGTTCGATGGCGATATCCCGGCAGGTCAATTTGCGAACTGGATGAAGACGGTTGTGTGGATTGTCCCGTTGAAATTGGCCTGTTTCTTCTTTTTTGGGCTTTATAAGGGTATGTGGCGATACACGGGCATATATGATCTGGAAAACCTAATTAAGGCGTGTGTTATCAGTTCAGGGATTATTTTCTTTATTCTGGTTCTCAAGGTGCGGTTTGTGGGTTTTCCTCGTAGCGTCTTTGTCATTGATCTTGTGTTGACCACCACAGAGGCACCCCAGTACCATCTGCCGGAGCTACCCCGGTTAAATGCGCTTTGCTGTCCTTCGGAATTGAACGGGGCATGCGGCGTCCAGGGAAAAGAAGCATCTTAGGGATGAGGATGGTGGCTACAATGTGAGTTGTCCTGCTCTTGTCGGTTGCCATTCCCAGGGAGAAACGGTGCCCGAAGCCCTCTCCAATATACGGGAGGCAATTCAGGGGTGCCTTGAAGTTCTCAATGAACGGGCACGTCCTTCTCGGCCGGATGAAGAAATCCTTGAAGTGGCTGTCGGATGACGCGTCTGGGTTCTTATTCTGGGGACCAAGTGGTCCAGGTTTTCAAACGAGCGGGGCCTCTGGCCGAAAAAATGTCCAGGCAGATCGAGATAGAAACTTATGCGCACAACCATTTACCGCCCGCTACGCTCAAGACGCTAAGAACGCTAAGATATTGTTTTTTTACCGAATCGTAACGGACGATTCGGTAAAGCAATCAGCCCTGCGGGCATTTCAGAGAATAGTTACGTTATCGGAAATCCATCCTGAAGGAACTGCAGAAAAAGTAATGGCTGTTTTTTCGAATCGTCCGTTCCGATTCGAAAAAGGGCTTTGCGGCCTTGGCGTCTTGGCGGTTCAATCCAAATGAAGTTTCAAACGAGCAGGATGGCGTGTCGCAAGGCTAAAGGGCAGCCATGTGATCATGATAAAGAAAGGCGTTGATGCAACTCTATCCATACCTGTGCACAAGGGTAAAGACGTGAAAAAGGGGACTTTGCGAGGGCAGAGCAGAGGGCATGGCGCATGGCGGAAAAGATGGAACGTATGGCGCATGGCGGGAAGAGGAAAGAGCAAAAGTAGAGCGCATAGCGCAGAGCGCAGAGAGCAGAGGGCATGGCGGGAAGCGGGATGAGCTGCTATGGAAGGGAAGAAGAAATACGAACGCTGTGAATTATAAGGAGGTGAGCAGTTATGGCGCGGGTTATTATTGAAGCACAAACTGCCGATAATTTAAAAACATTAATTGGATTAGCATTAGAAAATCAGTTGAGAATTATGGGTTTTGGAATTGCCAAAACCAAGAGGAAATTGGAGACCTTAGAAAGGGAGCATGGAATAGGAAGCAAGGCTTTTTATGAGGAATTCCAGAAGGGTGAGCTGGGCGATGATATGGAATACATCAGGTGGGCGGGGGAATATGAAACATTAGAGCGGTTGCAGAAAGATTATGCCGATTTGCAGGGTCTTGAATTGTGCTCATAACGGAATATTTTCAAAAGATTGATTCTGAGATTGAAACCTTTCCTCATCATAAACATACACGTTCAGGCAAGATCATTGAAGCATCCATCCCTGCCCTTGCACGCGTATTGGACGAAGTCGACAAGCTGATCGCACAATTGGAATAATTGCCCAAAGCCTAAGGAGGTAACTGGTAAGCCGGGGACCAGAAGAGATGTTCAGTTTACTTAATCCGGCTTGGTCCGTACTTTGTAGGGCTTTTTTTAGCCGATCGCCGTCTCCCGATCGGCCAAAAGAGAATTTGACTCTGTGAACTCCGTGCCTCCGTGGTGCAATAGATTTCACCACAGAGGCACAGAGGGCGGGTATTTTTCTTCGTCGTTCCCACGCAGAGCGTGGGAACGAGCGGGGTAAAGTAGCTGTTATTTAGACGTTTTCGAAGCTTCATTTTCCTTGTGTTTAAAATAGATTGCGGCACCTATGGCCATGACGGCAACCGTAGCCATAATGATCAAAAAACCTGTCATCGGTTAGTCCTCCTTTTTTGGAGTGACAAAAATACCCAAAGCGAAAATCAATATTGCGCGGGCTGCAATTAAAAGCACAATTACGGTAGATACTGTTCTGTCGGTAAAGAGCAATGTGGCGCCTAAGGCAGTGAGAAGATATTTGACCAAATCAAAAAGCAGATTGGCCACTTTTTCACGCTTATAGAAGTACTTATCTACCATGAATAAAATGATAAAACGCTGCTGTGAAGAAGTCAATCTAATTTCGTTATGATGGTAAAGGGCCGAGCCGTATTGTTCGGCTGGAGAACCACCGAGGCACCCCGGTACCATCTGCCGGAGCTACGGGGCAGGCAGAGGACGCAGAGATGAAAACTTATTTTTCCCTGGAAGGGAGACCCCGGTTAAAT
>JBBSAR010000453.1:0-3822 GCA_038252125.1 Desulfatiglandales bacterium | reverse complement strand
TCACGATCTCTATGGCTGCTCCTATCCGCGGATGAACCCATCCGCCGAAATGGGTTTAGGCCGCTCTTTCAGACAATACCGAACAGATCTTTCCTGGGATCGCAGCGCTGCCTGCTGTGTGCCGGATACGGACTGCCCCGACTGCCGACACTATGCCGCGGGCAGTGCCGTTGTAACCGCCAGGCTCTTCAGACATGCCACGGATCCGGATCTCTTCAAGTCGTGGCTGGACTACGTGGATACCTATCTGTCCGTCTGGGTGATGGGATATGAAAAAGGGAAGAATCTGTGCGATCATGGCGTGGACCCGCCGACGGGATTGAAGGAATAAAGTACATGGAAACAGTGAGTTCTCTTCTCGGTGGTCAGTGGCTCGAAAGATACCGGGCCATCTCAAAATTGAACATTCGCAGCTCCATTTATGATGTAACAAACCGGTGCAACTTGCGCTGCAAAGGATGCTTTTTCTTCTCTTCGGATGAACATAAGGCCGCGAAGGAAGAAATGGATGTCCGGCAATGGGAAAATTTCATCGACAAGGAAATAGAGCGGGGGGTGAATCTTGCCATCCTCATCGGCGGTGAACCAACCCTATGTCTCGACCGATTGGAGGCATTTTACAAGAGGTTGCCCACCTTCTGTGCAACAAACGGGCTCATCAAGGTCCCGAGAGAAAGATTTCCGGATATGATGGTCGGCATCTCCCTGTGGGGGGATGAGGAGGATGAAAAACTTCTGAGGGGGAGGGATGCCTTTTCCATCTCCAGCAGGAATTATGAAGGAGACCCCCACGCTTACTATCTTTACACCCTCACGCCGAAACAGATCGGAAAAACTGAAAGAATCATCCGGAAAATCAGAGATGCGGGTTTGAAAGTCCACATGCAACTGCTCTCAAACGACGAGGGCGTTGCAAATTTTTACTGGAGCGGGAACGAATTGTCCGACATCCGGGCCGAAATGGATGGGGTGCTGGATGCTTATCCGGAAACGGTCATCTCCTCCCGGTATTACCACAAAATTATCACCACGGGAAAGATGTTCGACTGCGTCTTCGGCTGGGACGAATGCCCGTCGGTAACGGAGCTCCTGGACAAAAGAGACCCTGCGCCGAGAAGGCTGATCCATTTTATTCGCTGGGCCTCCGACTTGAAAACGATGCATCGTTGTTGCACCTCCGAGACCCGCGATTGTTCCACCTGCAAGGACGGGGCAGCCCACATGAGCTGGGTGATGGTCAATAAGCGAGCCCATATCCGGACGGAACAGGACCTGAAGAACTGGATAGAAGTTTATGAAATGTTCGCAAAGCTATACCAGTTTATCCCCTGGTAAAGGAGAGATTCTGGTTCTTGGATATGACGCCGTCACACCTCTCGGGACCTCCCTGAAAACCCAGTGGGAACGGGCCGTGAGAGGGGAGAGCGGGATCGGCGCACTGACCCGTTTCCCCTTGGATGAGGCGTTTCCCGTACAGGTCGCCGGTCAGGTGGCGGATTTCGATGTCTCCCCCTACCCTTTCCTTTCGCCCCGCAGCCTGGCCAACTGGACCTCTCCCATATTTAAACACGCCCTGCTTGTGGTTTACCGGGCGCTTGAACGGAGCGGCGTCGAGATCACTCCCCATCTTGCTCCGAGGGTTGCCGTCACCTTCAGCAGCGCGGTTGGAGGGCAGGACGCGGTTCTCCGTGCGGACCGAAGGATGATAGCAGAGGGGAAAATGCCCCATCCCTTTACCAACCCCAATTCGTGCATCAATATGGTGGGGGGAAAGGTGTCCATGCTCACGGGGGCTACAGGACCGATCGTCTCCACCATCACGGCCTGCGCCACGGGCCTCACCTCCATCCTCATGGGGTCGATGCTCATCGAGCAGGGAAAAGCGGATGTGGCGATATGCGGCGCCGTCGATTTCGCCCTGGTGGAACCGATCGTCGCGGGGTTCGCCACCATGAACGGCGCTTACCGACTCAAGGAAGGGCAAACGCAGGAGCCCCCGGAACGGGCCAGTCGGCCTTTTTCTCTCGATCGAAGGGGGTTTGTCATTTCGGAAGGGGCGGGAAGCGTTATCATCGCCAGCCGTGATTTTACAAGAACATGGGGCCTGCGGAGTCATCTAAGCATCGCCGGATGGAGCATGACCTCGGACGCCCACCATTTTGTGGCGCCCAAACTGGAAACGGTCCGACGATGCATGGACGAAAGCATACAGGATGCTGGAATCAAGCCCTCTGATATCCACGCTATCAACGCCCATGCGGCATCCACAAAGGTGGGGGACAAAGTGGAATCCGACGCTATAGAATGCGTTTTTGGAAATGATCTTCCTCCTGTCTCGGCAAATAAATCCCTTATCGGTCACGCCATGGGGGCATCCAGTGCCATTGAATCCATTTTTGCATTTCTGGGCATGATGGAAGACACTCTGCCGCCTACCATCAATTATACCCCTGATCCGGAAATTCCCCTCGATTGCGTCGCTGAAGGGGCGCGAACCGTCAGACAGGAATTTGTCTTGAAAAATGCATTCGGTTTCGGGGGCTGCAATGCGTGTGTTGTCTTTCAAAGGATCGATTAATTCATGAAAGCACCGAAAAACAGAAGAGTATTTGTAATTGGCTACGGAGCGGCAACCCCCCTTGGAAAGACCTTTGAAAAAACCTGGGAAGGGATCTCAAACGCCAAGTCGGGATTCAGAAAAGTGACCCGTTGCCGGGTCGATTCGCTGAGCAACGTGGTGGGAGAGATTCCCGACTGGGACCCCATGGAGCTGGATTTTGTTGACGCGAAGGAAGCCTACAACTGGAATGCGGGATACGTTCTTTTGACCATGGCCGTTTGCAAGGAGGCGATGGAAAACGCCGGACTCATCATGGATGAAGAGACAGGCCCCAGGACCACATGTCTTATCGGTTCCGCCCTGAACGGGACCGACGCATTCCGGATCGCGATGGAGAACTATACCCACAGAGGGCCCCTGCGGGTGAGTCCCTACCTCCTGCCCAACCTGTGCGCCAACCTGCCCTCCGGAAAGGCGGGGATGTTGTTGGGGTTTACAGGCCCCGTATTCTCTCCCCAGGGGGCGTGTGCCTCAGGCAATCATGCCGTGGGAATCGGCGCCCGGATGATTCGGGACGGGGATTGTGATTTTGCCCTCGTGGGCGGTTCTGAAACCTGCATCATCCCGGAGATCATTCACGGTTTCGAGAACATGAACGCCACGATTAAAATTCTTCCCGGCGACAGGGCCTATGCGGACCCCTGTCAGGCATCACGCCCTTTCAGCTTGGACAGAAAAGGCTTCGTATTGGCCGAAGGGTGCGGCGTCCTTGTCCTGGCGGCCGAGGAGATGATTGCCGCCCACGGCCTAAGGTCCAAAGCGGAAGTCCTGGGCGTAGGCTGGACATCGGATGCGTACCATTTCACAAGACCCAACACCGAAACGGTCATCCGCTCCATCAGGGGCGCCATCGAAGATGCCGGCCTGATTCCCGCGGACATTCAATACGTGAATGCCCACGGCACCTCCACACCGAGAGGAGACAGGACGGAAGTGGAATGCCTGAAGGCGGTTTTCGAGGACCGCTTAGAGAAAATTCCCGTCTCCTCCACCAAATCCCAGATAGGTCATACCCTTGGCGCGGCAGCCGCCATTGAAGCCGCCCTGTCCATTGAAGCGATGCAAAAACAGGTTCTTCTGCCCACGGTGAACCACCTCCCTGATCCGGCATTTGAAGGGATTGATTTTGTACCGAATCGGCCGAGAAAGGCAAGGGTTGAATTTATCATGAACAATGCCTTCGGTTTCGGTGGAACAAACTG
>JBBSAR010000452.1:0-3844 GCA_038252125.1 Desulfatiglandales bacterium | reverse complement strand
GGTTGTCTCTGTAATTTCCAATTCGAGGTATTGCGGGTCTAAATCAGCATCCTCAAGGGCTGTGAAAATACTCTGAACAAAATCTTTTTGTCCGAGTTGGACCCCTGACACGTTTACAGCTACGCTAACCTTTTTTAGACCGGCTTCCTGCCATATTCTATTTTGAAGGCATGCGGTTCGCAGCACAAACTTGCCAATATCCACGATAAGACCGCTCGCTTCAGCTATCGGAATAAATTTTGCCGGCGAGATCAAATTTCCTTCTGACTGTTTCCAGCGTATAAGCGCTTCCATCCCAATGATTTGACTTGTCGATAAATCCATCTTTGGTTGGTAATAGAGCAAAAATTCCTGGCGCTCTAAAGCTCTGCGAAGATTGTTTTCCATTATCAAAAGCTCTAGGGCCGCTTCGTTCATTGATTTAGAATAGAACTGATAACTACTTTTTTCCTTTCTCTTGGCATGATGTAATGCAGTGGCTGCATTCTTCATGAGGCTCTCAGCATCTTCGCCGTCCTCAGGATATTTAGAAATGCCTATACTGGCAGTTGCAAATACTTCACGGCCATCCAACTCGTAAGGCTTTGATAATTCATTTAATAGGCGATGCATAGCATGGTTGACTGCTTCGACATCCATAAGTTCCTGCAACAATAGAATAAACCCATCATCTCCCATCCGAGAGACTGACATTTCTTTATCGGATATACGTGCAACAAAGTCGCTGCTTCGTAAAATACTTAACAACCTTGAAGAGACGCTTCTTAGAAGATCGTCGCCGATATTATGACCAAGGGTGTCATTAATTCGGCTGAAATCATCTAAATTCATGATTACAATAGCAAATGATTTCTTGTATCGGTTTGCATATTCAATCTCTCTCTTAAGAAGGTCCTTAAAATGATATCGGTTTGGTAAGCCCGTCAAGCTATCGTAATACGCCAAAAAATGAATCTGATTTTCGGATTTTTTCCGCTCTATGCCTAAAGCAATTTCATCTGAGATTGAAGCCAGCGCCTGCAGAGCCGCCTCCTGAAGCGGTTTCTTTGAGAACATCGCCATCACACCTACCAGCTTGTCTGCAACGATGAGAGGATGTCCGGCAAAAGCGATCATTCTTTCCCGCTTCGCCCATTCCTGGTCATTTACCTGGGGATCGCCAATTACAGCGTTGGTCAAATGCGGTTTTTTCTCCTTGGCAATTTTACCAATCTTAAATTTATTGCCGACCGGTATCGAACGATGATTTCCGTCTATGTGTGTATACATTCCTGCACTAGCCAATAATTCTAAAACATTCTCTTTTTCGTTCAGAATCCAAATTCGAGCAAAGGCAGCATCAAGGTATTTAACAATATGCTCTGTGCAAAGCTGTAATAAACTGCTCAGATCTTCGGTCTGGACAAGTGCACTCCCTATTGCAGCACCCAGTGTTGCCTGACGCGCACGTTCGATGAGTTCATCCTCTGCTTTCTTTCGTTCAATGATTTCTATCCTGAGCGCTTGATTGGTTGCAAATAATTCTTCTGTTCTTTCCTCCACTGTTCTCTCCAGTTCCACCTTGGCATTTCGGAGCAAATCCTCATTTAATACAATTCTCCGGTACAGGTAACTGATGATTCCACAGGCAAAGGCAATCGTAGAACCCCATGGGAGCATTCGGAAAGAAAAAGAGGAGAAAAAGGCATCATGTAGTGAACGTCCGGCGGGTATATTTCCTTGATGCATCAGATGCCCGACGATCATAAACAGAGGATGAATAACAACATACCCACTGAAAGCGCCTATTAAAAACCATATGAAAAGTGATCTTGATTTCATGTGCCCCCTTAACAGGAATTTGCGTAACTAAATATTTCCAAATACAGCTCCTTGAGCCTGACCTTCGAGGAGGAAGAGAACAACTACGGAGATGGTATCTGCATTTCCGGAACCGCTTTTGGCCAAATCGGGAAGAAGGTCCCAACTTGTCTATGTTAAAAGTTGCTACTCCGTTAAACAAAAAGCCGTTTTGATTATCTTTCCGGCCAGAGGTCGATCATTCTTTCGGAGTTCAGACGTCAGGCTTTTATAAAACCTTGACAGGTAAATTGCTTGGAGTGGCCGGAATGATGATCAAGACCTGAAAAGCGATGTGGCGCGCCTTTTAGACCGACTATTTCTCCTCCAAAACTTCTCGAAGTGCTGAGGCCAAATTCCGCAAGTCTATGGGCTTTTCAATGTACTTGCGTACACCGATGGCCTCCGCTTTCTTCACCGACATCCTCTCACTGTAGCCGGTACAAATGATCACCGGCATGTGCGGCCGAATTTTCAGAACTTCCGCGGCCAGCCTGTCGCCGGTCATTCGAGGCATAGTCATGTCGGTGATGATGACATCGAATTGATGTGGATCGACCGTGAACCATTCCAAAGCCTCCACAGGTTTTGTGGTGCTCTTGACATTATACCCCAACCGCTCCAACCGCTGGCGGTTCAGGTTCACCATGGACTCTTCGTCATCGACAAAAAGGATTTTTTCAGACCCCCCTTCGATTTCTTTCTCTGCCGCTTTTTCTTCCTCAGCAGTTTCTTTCAATGCTGGGAAATAGATTTCAAAGAGAGTTCCCTTCCCGGGTTCACTCTCAACCCGGATGCCACCACCATTTCTCTTTACGATGCCGTGAATCACCGAAAGGCCCATTCCTGTGCCCTTGCCCACTTCCTTGGTGGTAAAATAGGGATCAAAGATTCGCTCCATAATTTCGGGTTTAATGCCTTCACCCGTATCCCTCATTCTAAGTCTGACGTAGGGACCGGGGGAGAGAACCCAATCAAAGCATGTCTTTTCTTCCTGGAGAATAATCTTTTCAAGGGTCACTTCCAGAAGTCCCCCTTCTTCAGCCATGGCATCGGCTGCGTTGGTTACCAGATTCATCACAATCTGATTAATTTGAGTGGCATCACCCATAATGCTACATTGTTCATCCGAAATGTGCTGCTTGAACTCCACGCTTGTGGGAATGGCGGACCTGAGCATTTTCATGGATTCTTTTATGATGGGAGCCATATCTATGGGCTTGCTTTCTTCGTCAGACTTGCGGCTGAAAGCGAGCAATTGATGGACCATATCTTTTGCCCTGATGGAAGCCCGTCGGATTTCTTTTAAAGACTCACTTGCGGGATTCGAATCAGGAACGTCAGCAGAGGCCAGTTCCGCATTTCCGAGGATAATGGCCAAAATGTTGTTGAAGTCATGGGCAATTCCGCCTGCCAGAGTCCCGACGGCTTCCATTTTCTGGGACTGCTGGAGTTGGGCTTGCATTTGTTTCCTTTCAGTGATGTCTTCCATTAGCCCTTCGTAAAATGTTTTTCCTTCCTCCATCACCCTTCTTGCAGACAGGGCAACCCAGACACCACTGCCATCTCTTTTCCTGAATTCCACTTCCCTTCCGTGAATAAAATCATTTTCATCCATTTCCCGGAGAACGACTGCCCTTTCTTCGGGACGGGCATAGAAATCAGCGATATTCGGGCCCTCCCTGAGAAGCTTTTCCGGTTTATCATACCCGAACATTTCAGCCATCTTTTCATTAACAAATATAAAACTACCCTCTTTGGTTACCTGATAGACGCCCACCACGGCATTTTCCACAAACCTTCTATATTTTTTCTCACTCTCATGCAGCGCCTCCTCTGCCTGCTTGCGCTGGGTGATGTCGCGCCCTACTGATTGAATTTCCGACAATTTTCCATCATGATCGAAGAACCCGGTATTGATAAACTGCATCCAATGGATGTCTCCTTTGCCGGAGAGTATCCTATTTTCTATAAGAACTGTCGGATTTGATGGGGACAAGGTTTG
>JBBSAR010000451.1:0-3845 GCA_038252125.1 Desulfatiglandales bacterium | reverse complement strand
GCCGGGGTGCAGGGACCTTTCGGCCGGTTTTCCTATGTTCTCCATCCGGGGGAGAAGGCTTTTCTCTTTATTGCGGGGGGCATCGGCATCACGCCGCTCATGGGTATGCTGAGGCACATGCGCGATATGGAGGCATCGAAACCGGTGGTCCTGCTCTATGCCAACAGGGATGAAGACCACATCGTTTTCAAAGAAGAACTCGCCGAAATGCAATCGGCAGGTCGTCCACCCGTTCAAGTGATACATGTCCTGAGCAGACCGGGCAAGGACTGGCAGGGAGAAACCGGCCATATCGATGGGGCGATGCTCCAGCGGTTCCGCGGCGATAATTCGATTGTCACCGGTTATTATGTCTGTGGCCCAAAGAGTCTGCAGCGCCTCGCCCTGGAAACGCTGAAAGACCTGGGTGTCGCGAAATCCCGAATCCACACGGAAGTTTTCAGCTTCCTTACCTGAGGAGATTTGTAGGCATGCGAAGGAAATGGTTGAAAATAGCGGTAGCGTCCGTGATCGTTTCAGTGGTAGTGTTGGCAGGACTTCTCGCGGTTCTGCGCGTATCCCGGGCGAACGATTCCGTGAAGGAGCCCTCAACAAACTCCAAGGAGAGTGGTCAAATGGAACAAGCTATCGTTGCAGGCGGGTGTTTCTGGTGCATGGAGTCCGATTTTCAGAAAATTCCCGGAGTGCAAGAGGTGGTTTCCGGTTATATCGGCGGAACAGGCCCAAACCCGACCTATGAGAATTACGCGGCAAATGGATTTATAGAAGCCGTTCGGATTACCTATGATCCTTCCGCGATACCGTACGAGAAGCTTTTGGACCGGTTCTGGCTGCATATTGATCCCACGGATGCGGGCGGCCAGTTTTGCGACCGGGGACATGCCTATACGACGGCGATTTTTTATGGTACGGAGGAACAGAAACGTGTGGCGGATCAATCAAAAGCGGCCCTTGAAGACTCCGGACAATTGAAGAAACCGGTTGCAACCGAAATCATCAAGGCCGGCACGTTTTACGCGGCCGAGGATTACCATCAGGATTACCACGAAAAGAATCCCATACGGTATAAATTGTACCGGTTTAATTGCGGCCGGGACAGCCGTCTGAAAGAACTCTGGGGCGATAAGACGGAAGCCGTGGGGTCTCTGGAAAAATCATCGGAGTATAAGAAACCGAGTCGGGAGGAACTCAAGAAGGAGTTAACCCCGATTCAATATGAGGTTACGCGGGAAAACGGAACCGAACCGGCCTTTCACAATGCCTATTGGGATAACAAAAAAGCGGGGATCTATGTAGATATCGTCTCGGGAGAACCGTTGTTCAGTTCCCTTGACAAATATGAATCCGGCACGGGCTGGCCGAGCTTCACCAAACCCCTTGAACCGGACAATATCGTCCTCAAGGAGGATAACAGCTGGTTTTCCAAACGAACCGAAGTCCGAAGTAAACACGCGGATTCCCACCTGGGCCATGTTTTTAACGACGGTCCCCCGCCGACCGGTTTGCGGTATTGCCTGAACTCCGCCGCTCTCCGCTTTGTTCCAGTGAAGGATCTGGAAAAGGAAGGCTATGGAAAATATTTGAGCCTGTTTAATTCCTCCCCACACGCAGAATGACAAGAAAAACCGGCAGCACAATCAGCACCAGAGGCAGTTGAACGCTGAGACCGGAGATGATGGCGATGGCGAGGGGTTGCTGCATGGCTGATCCCCGGCCCATGGCAAGGGCCAGCGGCATGAGCGCGAGAATCGTCACGAGCGTGGTCATGGCGATGGGACGCATCCGATTCTTCCCGGCAAGGATCAGGGGCGCAATGCCCTTTCCCCCATGGGACAGATCGAAAAATTCAGAAACATAGAATATGGCTACCTCCGTAACAATGCCCACAATCATGGTCATGCCCATCATCGAAGAGATATTGAGCTGTGTACCGGTCACCCACAGGCCCATAAAGACGGCCGAGACCGCCAACAGGGTGACCGCAAGGATGGCCAGGGCCACGCGAAAACTTTCGTAGAGGAATAAGAGGAGCGCAAAAACCAGCATCACCGCGCTCGCGAAAACAACCATAAGACCGGTGAAAGCAATCTGCTGCTGGGCATAGAGTCCGCCCAGGTCGTAGTACACGCCATCAGGCACGAGCCCCGGATGACTCAAAACGGCCTTGACCTCGCGAATCACCGACCCCATGTCGCGACCGCTGATCCGAGCGGTGACGGCAATCATCTGTTTGAGATTGTCGCGCATGATCTGGGGCTCTCCGTTAATTACGGTTAAGGAAGCGATTCGCGTGAGGGGGAAAAGGTGACCGTCCGGGGCACGCAGTCGAAGGTCGCGAATGCCCTGCTCAGTGGCCCGCAAATCTCCCGGAATCCACACCCGAACGCCGACCATCTTCGGACCGCGCTGGATCCGGGTGGTTACGGCGCCGCTGAGATAGTCGCCCAGCATTCGCGTCACATATTCAGGATCCACTCCCTCCAGGGATGCCTTGACCCGATCCACCTTGATGTTCAGGGCATCCCCCGCCAGGACGATGCCGTCTTTCACATCCACCACGCCGGAGATTTTGCCGACGGCTTCGGCGACCTTTGGCCCCAGCCTGCGAAGCAATTTCTCGCTGTCGGAATAGAGCTTGATCTCCACGGGCTGAGGGACCGCCGTGAGGTCCCCGATCAGGTCTTCCATCAACTGAGACAGCTCGATTTCCAGCCCCGGAACAGACCGTAATATTTTCGTTCGCACCTCTTCCATGACCGTCTCGATGGGAGGGCGGGGAAAGGGCTTGAGCCGCACGAAGAAGTCCCCTTGATTGACCTCGGTGACGCCGCCGCCCAGTTGCAGTCCCGTACGCCTGGAGTAGGTGTCAACCGCCGGCGTTGCGATCAGGATATCCCCCACCTGGCGTAACAGACGATCCGTTTCCGTGAGCGAAGTTCCCGCCGGCGCCTGGTAATCCAGGATGAAACCGCCCTCATCCATCACCGGCATGAAGCCCGAACCGACCTGTTTAAAGGTGAACCAGCCGGCCGAAAGCAGAAAAATGATGACAAGGAACACCCACCAGGTGTGCCTGAGGAGAGGGCCCATCATGGTTTCATAGAAACGATGCACTTTTTCCGTAAGCGCCCCCCCTTCCTTTTGTGAGGAATCTTTCATGCTCAAAAGACGATTTGCCAGGAGGGGCACGGCAAGCCAGGCAACCAGGAACGAGACAAACAGGCTTGCGGCCAGGGTCAAGGACAGGGCCTTGAAAAAAGCGCCCGTCACCCCGGAGAGGAAAGCCAGTGGTGCAAAGATGATAATGGTTGAGGCGGACGAACCCGCCAGCGGTCGGGTGAACTCGTGAGCGGCCCGCATTACCTTACCCTGGTGATCGCCCGGATCCGCGCGCAGGCGCCTGATAATGTGCTCTACCATAACGACCGTATCGTCGGTGATGAGCCCCACGGCCGCGGCCATGCCGCCAAGGGTCATGATATTGAAGCTCATGTGCAGAACATAGAGCAACAGTACGGTGGCCGCAAGCACGCTCGGTACGGAAATCATGGCGATGAGGGTGATCTTGAAATTTCGCAGGAAGAGCAAGAGTATGATGGCCGCCAGAAAGACGCCGATGAGAATGGCGTCACGCACGCCGGCGGCCGAAGAAAGAATCAAACGGCTCTGGTCGTACCAGTTGACGATCCGGATTCCCGGGGGTAAATGTTTGTGAAATTCGGCGAGTTTCGTTTTGAGTCCCCGCGCAATTTGGACGGTATTGCCGCCTGGCTGCTGATAGATCTGGAAAATCACCGCGTCGCGTCCATCGGCGGTAACCCGCGTCCACCGGGGGGCCGTGGAGT
>JBBSAR010000450.1:0-3854 GCA_038252125.1 Desulfatiglandales bacterium | reverse complement strand
GGGGAGATCTGGAAATCTCCGACCTGCCGCAATCAGTCAAGCAAAGAAGCAGGGTTGCCGAAAAGGAAATCCGGTATCCCGCCGTGCTTGAAATACACCGATCAGGGGAGAAGATTGTGAAGTCTTCGGGTTCCGCGGAAACAATGCCCTGCCAACCGATGTCGGCCAAATCCGCGAATCGCACAAAAATCGCGAAAACAGAAAACTGGCCCGAACGATACAACTATGGCGAAAGCATTCTCAGGCGCCGATCTAAACGCAACTTTGTAAGAAAAGAGATGAATGCGGATCAAATGATGGCCTTCGCTGACGCCCTTTGTCCCGACATTCTCGAAAGAACGAGGGATGTTGCCGAAGACCATTCTTCCGTATGCAGCGGTTTTATCTGCGGGAGCGTAGTGGGGATGAAAGCGGGCATCTACCTGGTCGATCCGGAAGCGGGCAATTTCAGCATGGCAAGGGAAGGCTTTTTTTTAGATGACATGGCGGCAGTCTGCCTCAACCAGACCTGGCTCGCCAATGCGGCCGTCCATTTCCTTTTTCTTGCAGATCTCAAAATATTGGAAGACAGGTACGGGGCCAGGGGATACCGATATGCCATGGCCCGGGCAGGCAGAATGGGAGAAAGGATCTATCTCATGGCCACGGCCATGGGGCTGGGATGTTGCGGTATCGGCGCCTTCTATGATCAGGAGGCGGTGGAGCTTATCGGGCTGGATGCCGAAACCAGACTGCTCTACCTTGTAGGTGTGGGTCCGGTCAAATCGTAGCCCGACCAAAGGGAAACTCAGAAATATCTCCCCCGGAGGCGCTGAGAATCAGACGATCGAAAAGGTACGAAGCCATAACGCAACACTGAGACTTTTCATGCTTTCACGTAATGCCCTCTACCAACGCGCAATATTTTTCCCTGTTTGCTCAGCCGGGAAAGGACCGCTCGGATATTATTGTCCTTCAGTCCCGTCCTCTCCATGAGCAAGGCAGTTTCTGCGCCGCCTTTGGAACCGGAAATAATATCAAGAATACGCTGGGTTGCACTGATCCCGGCAGATTCCTTCCTTTGTTTCTCCCCTTTTCCTGACCCTTTCCTGGAAGCTTTCCCTGTACGCGAAACAGCAACAGACTTGGAAGATTTTGAAGCGTCCATCTTTTCAAGCTTTGTCATGATGAGGTCTGTTTTTCTTGCAAGCTGCTTGAGCGTTTTGGATACCGATTTGAGATCTTTCAGTAATTGCTTCATTTTCTCCTCCTTATATTTACTCCGCGGGTGAACAGGCCTTTATGCATGAAATTTCATCATAAATTCTATTTCAGGAGAAAGTCAATCTTTCTGAATGCAATTCAGCAATCCTTACACCTCAAAATCAACCTTGATCTTAAACATTTTTTCCGCGGGCAGGTTCAGAATATCAACGACCCCGGTCTCTTCAGAAATCTTTCGCAACTGTTCGTCAATACTGTCCATGCTCTCGGCAATAAACGTAAACCAGATATTATAGGAATGGCTCCTGAGGTAATTGTGCGTCACCCCGGGATGACGGTTCACCGTCTTTACAAACTGTTCGATCTTTCCAACCGGCACTCGGGCAGCGCAGAGAGTACTGACAAATTCAAGTTTCGTGGAATGAAAATTCCCTCCTATTCTTCGGATGACGCCTGTACCTTTCAATCTGGCGACCGTATCGATCACTTCCTTTTCCGTAAGACCAAGTCGATCAGCGAGGTCTTTGTACGGCCTGGGGGAAAGTGGAAAATCGGACTGAATCTCATTGACAATCTTTCTTGCCGTTCTATCCATAAAAAATCCTTTCCACGATCACATTCCCCGCATATCCTTCCCTGCGGGCTGATAAACACACAGCGGCTCTTCCGCCATGAAATTTCCCGTCGCCTCAAAGGCCCTGGCCCTGCATCCGCCACAGTTGGACATATATTCACACCGGCCGCATTTTCCCTCATACGAAGAAAAATCCCTCAATTGTCTGAACACCTCGGATCCTTTCCACACAACCTCAAAAGAATCCTCCTTGAGACTGCCGCAGTTCTTCTCCAGATATCCACAAGGCTGAACCACCCCCTGGTTGGAGATGAAGCAAAAGGATGTCCCGCCAAGGCACCCCCTGGTTACGGCATCCAGGCCATAAGTCGCAAAATCCACCTTTTCGCCTTTTCGAGCGGCCTCCTGTCGCAGGATCCTGTAATAGTGAGGGGCGCACGTGGCCTTCAGATGAAGGGGAACCTTGTCTCTCATACGATAAAACCAGTGGAGCAGCCTTTCGTATTGAATGGCGTCGATCTCCTGGTTCACCATGGACTTAGCCCTTCCCGTCGGCACCAGCAGAAAAAGGTGGTGGGCCACTGCTCCCAGTTCAACCGCAAGCTTGAGGATCTGTTCAATATCCTCCAGATTGTGCCGGGCAACGGTGGTGTTGATCTGAAATTCCATCCCCCCTTTTTTTAACCGGTCGATCCCTTCAAGAGAACCTTTGAAAGCGCCGGGAACATTTCTGAACCGGTCATGCTGCTGTTCGTCGGCGCCGTCAATGGAGATGCTCACCCTTTTAATGCCCGAAGCTTTCATCCTCTCCACAATCTCCGGCGTCAACAGCGTTCCATTGGTCGCCATCACCATCCGCAGACCGATCCGATTCCCGTAATCGGCGAGATGAAACACGTCCTCCCGCAAAAGCGGTTCCCCGCCCGTCAAGATAACTATGGGTTTGCCGACCCTGCTTATCTCGTCAAGGACTTGCAAACATTTCTCCGTATCAAGCTCTCCCGGATAAGGGCCACGTTCAGCCCCTGCTCTGCAGTGGACACAGTTCAGGTTGCATCGTCGTGTAAGCTCCCAGGCAACCAGTCTCAACTGATTCGGTGAACGGCCCGCCTCCGGGCCCCCGCTTTTTCCATGCGGATGATTCATTCGAAAAGCCTCAACCCTTTCTCAGAACGGCAGCCGCGTCCTTGCTGAAGTAGGTGATGATCATGTCGGCGCCCGCACGTTTGATGGAAACCAGCATTTCCATCATAACACGCTCTCCATCAATCCAGCCATTCATTGCGGCTGCCTTCACCATGGCATATTCACCGCTTACATTGTAGGCAACCAGGGGCAGGGAACAGATTTTCCTGACCCTCCAGAGGATATCAAGATAGGGCAAGGCCGGCTTTACCATAATCATATCCGCCCCCTCTTCCATATCGAGTTCGGCCTCTTTCAAGGCTTCCATAGCATTGGCAGGATCCATTTGATAGCCCGAACGGTCGCCAAACTGAGGCGCGGAATCCGCGGCGTCGCGAAAAGGGCCATAAAAACCCGAGGCATATTTCACCGCGTAAGAAAGAATGCCCGTGTCCTTAAACCCTTCCCGGTCCAGGGCCTGCCGAATCGCCGCAACGCGCCCGTCCATCATGTCGGACGGCGCTACAAAATCAGCCCCGGCCCGCGCATGGGACACCGCCTGCCGTGAAAGAAGCTCCAGGGTCCCATCGTTATCCACCTGTCCGTTCAGAATGAGTCCACAATGTCCGTGATCGGTGTATTCACAAAGGCACACGTCCGTCATGACCACCATCTCCGGCACACGATCCTTTATTGCCTTCACGGCAAGTTGAACAATCCCATCCTCCGCCCAAGAACGGGTTCCCGTCGCATCCTTTGCATCAGGCAACCCGAAAAGGATAACGGAAGGGATTCCAAGCCTCCAGATTTCTTCCGCTTCCTGAACGAGGGTATCCACGGAGAATTGGTACTGGCCAGTCATGGATGGCACAGGATCTTTCAACCCTTTTCCATGTTTTACAAAAAGCGGTGCAATAAAATCCTTCACGGAAATGGACGTTTCCCTGACCAT
>JBBSAR010000449.1:0-3857 GCA_038252125.1 Desulfatiglandales bacterium | reverse complement strand
GAATTGTGAGCGTATTTCTTATTTCGGCATGCTATTTGCTCTGTCGTGGCAGGGAAGCTCGTAGGATGTAAGAAAAATGTAAAACACGCAATTATTAACATGGAGGAGAAGAATATGAAGAAGATCTTTGGATGTGTCGTAATGGGAACGCTCATTCTCGGCTTTTTGGGGACTGCCATGGCCGATGGAAATTACCGTAAAGGCAAATACCTGTTCAGGAAGAATTGCCGGTCGTGCCACATGGAAAATGCGCCCGGACCCCAGCAGGCCAAGGTCCTTGAGCCTTCAACCTTTACCATGAGCGAATGGACGGCGGCCTTTGCCCCCGAAAAGGCGTCCACCTATCCCTGCAAGGCCGAGTGGGACAAGGCCACCCCGGCGGGCATTCAAGATATTTATTCCTATCTCTACAAATTCGCAAAAGACTCGCCAACGCCCGCCAAATGCAAATAAGGCCAAATGTAAACAGGGCTGAATGAACATCGCCTGAAGGTGAGAAGGGCAGGGGACTGCCCCACCGGAAAAACAGAAAACAGATGGAGTCATCCATGAACAGTAAAATCGATCTAAATATGTCGCGGAGAAGCTTTCTGAAGCTTACCGGAGCGGCGACTCTTGCAGCTGCCGGCGTCGGAACTCTTCCGGGATCGCAAAAAGCCACCGCGGCGGTAAACCCCGGGGATTTTGAAAGCAAATACGGCGTCTGCGACATGTGTTTCAATAAGTGCAGCCTGATTGCCCGGGTTCGGGACGACGTGGTGCAAAAACTGGATCCCAACCCCAAGTTTCATAAGTCCCGCGGTATGTTGTGCGCGCGGGGAAACGCGGGAATCCGGCAACTCTACGATCCGGATCGGCTCAAGACGCCGCTCTTGCGGAAGGGCGCACGGGGCGAGGGAAAATGGCAGCGCCTGACCTGGGATCAGGCCCTGGACCACGCGGCCGAGCAACTGAACCGCATTGCCGAAAAATACACCCGGTGCGGCGTCATCTTCATGGCCGGGGCCGACATGCAGTCGCTGTTCGTGCACCGATTTGCCGAGGCGTTCGGGTCCTACAACGCCCTTTCCCACGAATCGATGTGCCTCATCGCCGGCACCCGCGGATTTCTGGATACCTTCGGCGAGGTTCCCATACCGGACATGCGCTACACCAAGTATGTGGTCATGTGCGGCGCAAACCGGTTCGAGGCCCTGGTGACCCCGGACAGCATGGATCTCATGACGGCCATGAAAGAGGGAACAAAACTGGTGGTCATGGACCCCCGGTATACCAAGACCGCCGCCATGGCGGACGAATGGCATGCCATCCGTCCCCACACGGATATGGCGCTGATGCTGGCCTTCGCCAACGTCTTGATCCTTGAAGGTCTTTACGACAAGGACTTTGTGCAGAACCGGTGTTTCGGGTTGGAACAGCTCACGGAGCACGTTCGAAACTATACGCCTGAGTGGGCGGAGAAAGAGACCGACATTGCCGCGGGCGAGATTCGAAGAATCGCCCGGGAAATGGCCGCGGCGGCGCCGAGGGCCATGATCTACCCCGGGCGACGAAGTTCCAACTATACGGACTCCAGCCAGATCCGTCGCGCCTTCGCTATTGTAAACGCCCTGTTGGGAAACTGGGACAGACCGGGAGGGCTCACGGCGGCGCGGATGGTGGGCCTCAAATCCCCTCATATAGAAGCGCCTTTTTATGAGACCAACCCGGAGGACCGTATCGATGCGGGTGTGGCCAAACTCATGTTCGACGAGGAAGGCTCCTTCAAGATTGCCAGGGATGCGGTCATCGCCCAGAAGCCCTATCCCGTAAAGGGGTTCTTTACCTACAAGACCAATCCGGCCCAGACGGCCGCCAATCGGGAAAAGACGTTAAAAATGTACGAAAATCTGGATTTTGCCCTGAGCATGGACATCACCATGAGCGATACGGCATGGCTGTCAGATCTGGTACTCCCGAGCCAGTGCGCCCTGGAGCGAACCGATCCCTGTTCGGCCCAACAGGGGTCCTCCGCCTGCGCGTGCGTGGTTATGCGGGACCCGGTGGTTTCAAAACCCCTGTTTGAGTCCAAACCTGTCCTCTGGGTGGTTACGGAGTTGGCCAAACGGATGAACCTGGGCAAATATTTTGATTTTACCGTGGAAGGTTTTCGAGAAGAACAGTTGGATGGGCTTCCCGGCGCCTTGGAAGCGCTTCAGAGGGATGGCGTCTATTACAATCCCAGCAAGCTTTACGGTGTCTATGAAGGGCGGATCTTCAAGACCAAGTCTCATAAGATAGAGCTCTATAACGAGACCTATAAGCAACTTGGAGTGGATCCCATGCCGGTCTATCATGCCCCGAAGGAGGTCCCTGCGCTTAAATTCCGCATGGTGGTTGGTCGGACGGCGGTGATCACCCAGAGCAGCAGCCAGAACAACAGCCTGCTCCAGGAATTCGTATCCGACAACAATCTCTGGATCCACCCGGAGCCCGCCGGCAAATTGGGGATTGCCCATGGCGATCGCGTGATCGTTGAAAGTCCCGTGGGAACGCAGAAGCTTGAAGCCAACGTTACCTACAAGACCAGGCCGGACACGGTGTACATGCATACGGGATTCGGTGTGCTGAGCCGGGATCTGAGGAACCTGAAAGGGAAGGGCGCCTGCATCGCGGCGGTGATAGAAGACGAGATGGACACACTCACGGGAAACATGGCTATGCATGAGACCATCGTGACCGTTCAAAAGGAGGCTGTCTGATGGAAAAGAAGCTGGCCATGGTGATCGATTCCTTTGCCTGCATGGACTGCAAGGCTTGTCAGGCGGCTTGTAAGGAGGCCAACAAGGTCCCCGTTGGGCACTGGCGCAACTGGATCAAGTCACCGGATACGGAAGCCGCTGCCAAGAAAGGCGGAAGGATGCTGTTTCAGCCCGGCAACTGCATGCAGTGCGACAAGCCAACGTGCGTGGAGGCCTGTCCCACCGGGGCGACTTACAAAGACCCGTTGGACGGAACGGTCAGGATCAACCGGGAACTGTGCATCGGATGCGGTCAATGCCTTCCCGCCTGTCCTTATGGGGCCCGGTACAGGCACCCCGAATTGCGTGTGGCGGATAAATGCGACTTCTGTGCCGATAGGCGGGCCGCGGGGCTTGAGCCCGCCTGCGTGAGCACCTGTCCCAACAAGGCGAGGGTCTTCGGGGATTTGAACGATTCTACCAGCGGGGTGCGAAAACTCTTGAAAAAGGGCAATTATGTTCAGGTCGTAAATAATGAAAGCAACACGAATCCCAACATCTACTACCTCGGGGACCCTGGGGTAAAGGACTGGCCTGTAAAGGCGCAGATGCCCTCGGCCTTTGCTTTCTGGAAAAACCTGGCCGGACCGGTCATGAAAGGGTTTGTGGGACTGTCGGCACTGGGAGTGGGCGCCATGCTGGTGAAACAGTTCATTATGCCCCATGATGCCCCCCATGATGGGTCCCATGATGCTCCGGGCAAACCGGATGAAAAGGATAAAGGAGGTGACACCCATGAGTGATCGAATGATCAAACGCCATGATCAGGCAGCAATCCTCATCCACTGGTTTAACGCGGTAAGCTGGTTCTTTTTGCTGGCGACGGGCCTTGGCCTTATCAAGAACCCGGCGCTCCAGCCGCTTGGAGAGTGGTGGCCCAGTATGATGAGAGATTTTTTCGGTGGCGGCGCCATGCTTCTGAAAGCGCACTGGATTGTGGGAGTTGCGTGGGCGGGCGTCTGGCTGATCTTTCTCCTTATCGGAATCTTCCGATATACGCTGCCGTTTCTCAAACAGATCATGACCTATGCCATACCCCGGGATATCCAGTGGATGATCAAGAAGAACATGCAGATG
>JBBSAR010000448.1:0-3862 GCA_038252125.1 Desulfatiglandales bacterium | reverse complement strand
TTCCCGGTAGGTGGAGCTTCGATTTTTCACTCATAATTCCTGTCAGACCCAGTTTCCCCAGTTTTTTGAACATTTCCTCTTTAGCATTCCGCCAATTAGCCGATACCAAATAAGTTGTCCTCAATTTCCCGATAAGAAACCAATCTGACCGCACCGAACAACCGATCGCTTGACAGCATTATCAAGAATCGAAAAAAACGAAAGGATGGGTATTATGGATGCAGAATCGAATTTTGAGACAAATGAAATAGGCGCAGAAGCTGGGGTTATAGGCAAAATGTTGAATGACACGACACATTCTGCCAGCGGTGTTATGAAACTGTCTTATTCCCGGCGGTTTGAAATTGTCTGGATGTCTCCCATCCATTTTCTTCCCTAATGTGTTTTAAAAACGGTCTTCTTCTCTTTTTATTCATCCTTTTTCTTGTCCTTACTCGAACATTCAAATCATCCCAATTCATGTAACATTGGCTCGCAGGAGGACTGTGGCCAATGCCAGGTATCAAAAGGAAAAAGTGTCGTCATTGCCAGGCCTTATTCACCCCTGACCCCCGCAACCTGGATCGTCAAAAGTTCTGCCGAAAACCGGATTGCCACAAGGCCAGCAAGGCTGACAGTCAGAAGCGCTGGCTCGGCAAACCGGCTAACCGCGATTACTTCCGCGGACCGGAACATGTTCAGCGGGTTCAGCGCTGGCGTAAAGACAATCCAGGCTACTGGCGCCTCAAACCCGGCAGAAGCCCCAATGCGTTACAAGATCCCTTAAATGGACAACCTACTGAAAAAACTGTTGATAATGCCGATTTTACAAGCCGTGCGTTACAAGATCTCTTATCGCGACAAGCTTCTGTATTAATTGGCATTATTGCCCAATTAACCGGTTCTGCGTTACAAGATGACATCGCCATGGCCGCCCGTCGCATGCAACAATTCGGCGACGATATCCTTAACCCTCAAATGTGAAGGAGGCCCGCCATGGTATTCAAACAACCCATTTACCCCGAGCGTATCCGTAAAATCCCCAGACAGTTCAGCTGGCTCGACCACCGGCTGGTCAGCGAGCACTATATCGACCGCTGCAGCCATCGCGGGGCGGCGCTGTACCTGTTTCTGGTCACCGTGGCCGATGCGGCCGGGATGAGTTACTACTCTATCTGCAGCTTATCCCGGCGACTGGCCATGGATGAGGCCATGTTGACCCGGAGCCGCACTGAACTGATCGGTCTTGGCCTGATTGCCTATCGAGATCCGCTTTATCAGGTGCTCTCCATCGATGCCCAGCCACTCAGGCGAACCGGGAGCCTTAAGTCCGTTGAGCAGATCTTCAAGTGCATCGGGGAGGGCCTCAAATGATTGATTACGAACTTTACAGCAAGCTGAAGAATCTAACCCACCACCACGGGCTAAGCGCCCAACAAATCGCAAGAGAACTGGCCCTGGATGTGCGCACGGTCAAAAAATGGCTTGACGAAAACCGGTATAAACCAAGGAGACTCTCCCCGCGACCCAGCAAGCTTAATCCCTTCAAAGCCGATATTCAGCGCCTGCTCGAAGCTCATCCCTACACGGCAATCCAGATTTTTCAACGCATCCGCGAGCAGGGCTTTGAGGGCGGATATACCATCGTCAAGGACTACGTGCACAAGGTCAGGCCGCCAAAAACCCGCGCTTTTCTTACCTTGTCGTTTGCCCCGGGCGAATGTGCCCAGGTGGACTGGGGCTCTTATGGTGCGGTCACTGTCGGCTCGACCAGAAGACGGCTGAGCTTTTTTGTCATGGTCCTTTGCTACAGCCGCATGCTGTATGTGGAGTTCACCGTCTCGCAAACCATGGAGCATTTTCTGGGATGCCATCAGAACGCCTTTGAATGCTTCGGATTGGTTCCCAAGAAAATCATGGTCGATAATCTAAAGAGTGCCGTGCTAAAGCGCATCGTCGGCCAGGCGCCGGTGTTCAACCCCAAGTACCTTGATTTTGCCAACCACTATGGCTTCACCATCTCCGCTTGCAGTGTCGGCAAGGGCAATGAAAAGGGACGGGTGGAAAACGGTGTCGGCTACGTCAAAAAGAACCTTTTGGCCGGGCTTGAGATCCCTGATTTTGCCGCGATTCATCCGGCCACCAGACACTGGCTCGATACCATCGCCAATGTGCGCCTCCACGGTGAAACCCATGAAAAGCCCGTTGATCGCCTCGAAAAAGAACGGCCCCATCTGAGCCCGTTGCCCCGTAACCGTTTTGATATCGCCACCGTTTCCCAGGTCAGGGCATCGAGCCAGTTCCGCGTGGCGATCGATGCCAACCGCTACTCGGTTCCAGCCGAGTATGCCGGCTGCGCGTTGACGTTAAAAACCTATCCGGACCGCATTTGTCTTTACTGTGACAACAAGCTGATTGCCCGGCATCCCCGCAGTTATGACCGCTACCAGGACATCGAGGATCCGGATCATCCCCGGCAGCTGCTGCTGTGGCGCAAAAAGGCCCGTGAACAAAAAATCATCATGCGGTTTTTAGCGCTCTCTCCCAAGTCCGCCCAGTATTACCAAAAGCTGGAGCAGCGCCGCATGAACCCCTTTCACCACGTGCAGAAAATCATGGCCTTAAGCGAAATCTACGACCCGGAAACCGTCGCCAGGGCACTCGAGGATGCCTTCAGCTTCCAGGCTTTCTCATGCGAGTATATCGCCAATCTGCTCGAACAGCGCGCTCGCCCACTGCCTCAACCCGGCGCACTGCACTTGAGCCGCCGTGAAGATTTGTTGGATCTGAGGGTGGAGCAGCCCGATCTGAGTATCTACCATACCGATAAGGAGAAGCCATGACCGACAAAGATCCTCTTGCCGACTGTCCGCTTGACCAGAACCTGAAGTACTTGAAGCTGCCCTTTATGCGCGGCCAGCATCACCTGCTGGCCCGACAGGCTGCGAAAAGCAACTGGTCGCACGAAGATTACCTGGAAAAACTGGTCGATGGCGAGGCGGCGCTGCGAAAGGATCGTTCCACCGAGCGCCGCATTCGCCTGGCACGCTTTCCAGTCGTCAAAACCCTGGACCAGTTCAATTGGGTCTGGCCCAAAAAAATCAACCGCCTCCAGGTTCAGCAGCTGTTCCGGCTGCAGTTTATCTAGCAGCGCGCCAATGTCATATTCCTGGGCGGCGTGGGATTGGGCAAAACCCATCTGGCCTCCGCCTTGGGCTATGCCGTCGCCCTGAAGGGCTACACGGTTCTGTTTGCCACGGCCATCGATGTGATCAACACCCTTTGCGCCGCTCAGAACGCCGGACGGATGAAACAGGAGCTTAAAAAATACACCGGCCCGGCGCTGTTGATCCTCGATGAACTCGGGTTTTTACCCATCGACAAAATCGGCGCCGATCTATTGTTCCAGGTGATCAGCCGACGATACGAACAAGGCGCTTTGGTGATCACATCCAATCGGGCCTTTAAGGACTGGCCGGAAATCTTTAACAACGACAGCACCCTGACATCCGCGATTCTCGATCGATTGCTTCATCACGCGGAAACCGTCCTCATCCAGGGAAAGAGCTATCGCATGAAAGAACAAATCGAGATATAAACTCACCCTGCGAAGGCTGCCGGGGCGCCTGTAAAAGCCCCTCGGCAGCCAACTTTCTTGCCCAATCGTCCTTGCAATTTTAAACCGCTGCTTTTAATACATTTTCAGGCCGCCACTAACAACCGGGCCTTGATCCGGAAAATGCCCGGAAGGATGTTCGCGCCTTGGTGGCCTGGCGCCCCATCGTGGTGAACGGCCGCGTTTTGGAAAATACATGGTTAATTCAGGATCGTTATCAAATTTCTTGGTGGGATGCCCTGATTGTTTCTGCTGCCCAGTTGGCTG
>JBBSAR010000447.1:0-3864 GCA_038252125.1 Desulfatiglandales bacterium | reverse complement strand
GCTTTTTTAAATTATCGTTATCGAACCAGCTGGTTTCACTGAGTACATCAATGCGAACATCTTTTACTTCGCCGAAGGCAACCTTTTTCCCTGCCCGGGCATCACGGGTCAGCGCCCCTGTGCCGGTCAATGAAACTGCAACGCCCGTGGCCGCCAAGGATTTTAAAAATGTTCTTCGTTTCATCGCTTTTCCTCCCTGTTACTTGATAATGGTTTTTTACTAACCCGCTTCCTTTTCCATGCCTTTCCGAAGACCATAGAGCAGATCAACGATCGTACTGCTCTCCGCATCAGTCAGGCCAAGCCCGAATTTATGCATCACCTGAACTACCAGATACCAGTCATCTCGTGTCCGGCCGGGCTTTTCCGGATCAGCAACAGAAAGATGACATTCCAGGCATTTTTGTTGATAGAGTGCGTAGGCCTTTTCATAATTCATTTTCTTGCCGTGGTTATCCCCCTGTTCGGCGACACTGTTACTCCCGAGCATAAGAAATCCGAACACCAACCCCGCAGCGCCGATAATCACCCAAAAGAGTTTCCTGAAGATTAACATCTGTTTCATTTCTGCACCTCCCTTTTGAATTTGTTGTTGGAATGGTTGATGGTTGCAATCCGTGGTGCTGAACAAAGACGACGTTTTTCCGAGCGGGACCAGAATTCCTTACCACCCGCGTTTGCTTTTCGAGAAAATGGAGAGGATCTTCCCTCGAAGTACAGCAAGAAATATACCGATATGGCCCTAAAGAAGGCTATTTGTCGTATCTATTTGAAATGAAGCGTAAATGTGATAAAAGCTTGCTATAGGTTTCTTAATCTAATACATTGTTGGGAACATTGTGCGTCATTACCTTTCTTGAAGAGGGAACAAAATGAACCCCAATAATCCCTTGCCTCGCCTGCGCGCCGAAAGAGTCTCTCCCACGTCAAGAATTTCCGAGCAATATGTTCAGGGGGCAATAGCGTCTGATAAACGCTTTGCCGATCCGTATCAGACCATCCTGGACAACATCACGGATGGGGTGTACGCCCTGGATTTGAATTGGCGTGTCACCTATTTTAACCGTGCAGCTGAAAAAATTACCGGAATCCCCATAAACGAGGCTATCGGGCGTTCGTGCTTTGAAGTCTTCCGCAGCAATGTTTGCGAGAGGAATTGTGTACTCCGCGAAACCATGGACACCGGCTTCCCGGTATTAAACAAGCCCATCTATATTATTCGCGCGGACAAAAAGACGATCCCCGTCAGCACCACAACGACCCTTTTGCGAGACTGTAATAAAAAGACTATCGGGGGTGTCGTAACCTTCAGAGATCTGAGTGATATCAGCGAACTGAGAAGGGCGCTCTTCAAGCAACACTCCTTCGAAGATATTGTGAGTAAAAGTGCTGAAATGCACAAGATTTTTTCACTCCTGCCACAGATCTCCCAAAGTCACTGCACGGTATTATTGGAAGGGGCCAGCGGTACGGGGAAGGAGCTCGTCGCCCGCGCGATTCACAACAACAGCCTCTGCAAGAAAGGACCTTTCGTGGCCGTCAACTGCGGGGCGTTGCCGGATACTCTGATAGAATCCGAGCTCTTTGGTTACAAAGCAGGAGCTTTTACCGATGCTAAAACGGACAAACCAGGAAGGTTTGAACAAGCCCAAGACGGCACCCTTTTGCTGGACGAGATCGGAGACATATCGGCAGCCATGCAGGTCCGTCTTTTGCGGGTTCTTGAGAACAGAACGTATGAGCCTCTGGGATCCAACAAGACGATCGATACCAACGCCAGGATCATCGCCGCCACACATTGCAACATGGAAGAGCTGGTGAGGAACGGGTTATTCAGAAGAGATTTGTACTACAGGATTAACGTCGTGAAGCTTTCCCTGCCTTCATTGGGGAATCGAAAGGAAGACATCCCCATTCTGGTGGATCATTTCATTCAACGCTTTAATCACTTGACGGGAAAGAATATTGTGGGAATGTCCCAAAGGGCCAGGGCCATGCTGATGTTGCACGAATGGCCAGGCAACGTGCGCGAACTGGAAAATGCCATTGAGCATGCCTTTGTTATTTGCAGGCAAGATATCATCCGCGTTGCCTGCCTTCCAAATCACATCCTTCCACCAACCGCATCGAACCCTATCTTACCGGGAATGACACTTAAGGAAATAGAGAGATGCGCCATCCGCCAAGCCCTCGAAAGAAACTGTGGAAAAAGGGTTGTCACGGCCAAAGAACTTGGCATAGACAAAAACACCCTCCGCCGCAAAATGCTTCGATTGGAGATTTGAGTCGGGTTGTTGGGGGGAGCTGTGGCTATCCGAATGACGGGCATCTTCCGGCCGATCATCTCCATTTGGCTGCCGGCCCACAAATGGGTTTGACTATCCTTCCCTCTTGAAGTACCCTCCGATGTTTCCGCAATTAAAACAGGTTACCTCTAAAAAAGGAATAAGATAATGAGTTCTATTCGACAGACGGTTTTTCATGATCGTCACCTGCAATTGGGCGCAAAGATGGTGGAATTCGGAGGGTGGGACATGCCGTTGATGTATCCCGACGGCATTGTGAAAGAGCATCTTTCCACCCGAAAGGGCGCCGGTCTTTTTGACGTATCCCATATGGGCCGCTTTCTGTTCCGGGGAACCGGCGCCGTCGGGTTTCTTCAGCATGTATTGAGCAACAATGTGGAGGCGCTGGACGGGAAAGAAACGGGCGCCCAGTATACCATTCTTCCCACCGACTCCGGCGGGGCCGTTGACGATGCTTATCTTTACTCCTTTGTGGAAGGAGAATACCTGCTGGTCGTCAATGCCGCAAATCTAAAAAAAGACTGGGAATATTTTCAATCCATTCTGCCTGAATTTGAAGGCGTTGAGATGATTGATGTTACGGAAGAAGTAGTCATGCTTTCCCTACAGGGTCCCCGGTCGAGGCACATCCTTGAAGAAACGACCGATTCAGGGCGTCTCCCGGAACCCAAGCGAAACGCGGTCTGTAAGGGATTTGTGTCCGGTCAAGAAGTCCTGGTGGCACGAACCGGGTACACGGGTGAGCCGCTCTGCTTTGAACTCTTTGTGGACCAAACCCATGCCCCGGCCCTCTGGGACAGGTTGCTGGCAAAGGGAGCAACTCCTGTTGGGCTTGGCGCCCGCGACACCCTGCGCCTGGAAGCCGGTCTCCCCCTTTACGGGCATGAAATGGGGGTCGATCCGGAGGGAAGAGAAATCCCCCTGTTCGCCTGTGCCGTGGCAAAACCGGCCGTGAGTTTTTCGCCGCTTAAAGGGGATTTCATCGGGCGCGCCTCCCTGATGAAACAGTTTGAAGCGTACAAACGAATTGCTTCACGGGATTATTCCCTTCTTCCGGATCTCCCCAGAATGATCCGCCCTGTCGCTGTTTCCGGCAGAGGCGTTGCAAGGGCCGGCTCAAAGATTTTTGTCGGGCAAAAAATGGTGGGCTTTGTCACCAGCGGCACCATGGTCCCCATGTGGATCTTTGAAGGAGAGGGTCTGACCTCCGAGCCATCGGACAGACACGCCCTCAGATCGATCTGCCTCGCGCTGATAGATAGCGATATTCTTGAAGGGGACACGGTCAACATAGATATTCGGGGCAAAGAAGTCCCCGGAGTGGTGACTCCGTTTCACCTTCGATCGGAAGCTCCTCCATGGGCGCGCCCCATAGTATACGACCATGAAGGACCTTCCGCGGAAATGCCTTCGGGGGATCTACCTGTAAGGATGCATCTCCTTCTAAAAGAAGCGGCGGAAAATACTTTGTGGCGGCAGCGGGAATGCATCAATTTGATTCCTTCGGAAATGACTCTGTCTCCCATGGCAAAGCTCCTCTCCGTCATGGATCCCGCAT
>JBBSAR010000446.1:0-3869 GCA_038252125.1 Desulfatiglandales bacterium | reverse complement strand
GAACGTTGATGTTGAATAGATAGCCAAACACCACCATCGGCAACATGACTCATCAATTAACAGCCCAAGGAAACCGCCTATGAGATGGATTATTTCTGCCGTCTTGGGATTTTTTTTAATAACGGGTTCAACCTCTTCCGGCCTCTCAGGGGATACGGATGTCCAGCTTACGGACAGGGTCACTGTCCAAGACCTGATCGCATATGCGTACCAGAATAGCCCTTCCATCCTAAAAGTCCGTGAAGCGTGGCGGGAGACGGTGGAACAATACCGGATTACGACGGGTTATCCCGATCCCGAGCTGAAATTCACCTACTTTCCAGAACCCATTGAAACCCGCCTGGGTCCCCAGGATTGGACGGCAAGCTTGAATCAGAAAATCCCCTTTCCCGGAAAGCTGGCGCAGGCGGGAAAGGTGGTGGAAGCCGAGGCTCGGGTGGCACATATCAATTTGGACCGGACCGTCAAGGCGGTGATGGCATCCGTCCGGAAATCCTTCTATGAACTTCTCTATATCCGAACCGCTAAGAAAGTGGCAGCCGAAAACCTCCGGCTGCTGGAACACCTTCGTAAGGTAAGTGAAACCGCCTAGGCAAGGGACCGGGCTTCATTGATGGACATGGTAAAGGCCCAGTCGCAGTTGGGACAGTTACGCTATGACCGGATACTTCTCGATGAGCTGGAATTTACCGAGAAGACCAGATTGAACGGCCTGTTGAACAGGTCGCCTGATGCGAAGATCGGAGCACTCCTGGATAGGGGATTTGAGCCGGTGGTTTTTGATCTCAAGACCCTTTACCGGCTTGCCGAGACCAATCAGGAAGAGATCCGCATGGCACGGGCACTTGTGGAAAAGGCCGGGGCCAGAGCCGAGCTGGCGGATTTCGAGAACCTGCCGGATTTCAACATAGGGGTGTTCTACGGATCCATTGGAGAACCCGATGTACCCGTAAGGCCGCAAGATGCGGGGAGGGACTCTTTGGGATTTCAGATCGGCGTGACCATCCCCTTGTGGGTTGAAAAGAACAGGGGTCGCGTAGCCCAGGCGCAAGCGGGAATCCGAAAGGCCCGGGCCGCGGAAGAAGCCTCTATCAACGAAATCCGCACCAAGGTCCACGATCTCTTTTTCCGTCTAAACAATTCGCAAAGGCTGATTGTGCTCTACCGGGACGACCTCCTGCCCCAGGCCATGAATGCCATGGAGATTGCCGAAACCTGGTATCGGGAGGGTCAGGCGAGCTTTTCCGATTTCGTGGAAACCCAGGCGGTTTACTACAATTTCCAGTTGTCCCTGGCAAGGGCCGGCTCTGATTATGGAAAGTATCTTGCCGGTCTGGAGCAACTGGTGGGTCAGACCATTACAAAGCTTCCCGGCAAAAGCGAGGATAAGGCCGAGGGAGAAAACCAATGATTGGACGATGCCTGTTTTTTTGCGCCCTTTTCCTTCTGGCTTCCATCACCGGATGCTCCGACTATTCAGCGCTCAATAAAGACCTTGAACAATATCAGCCGCCAACCTATGCCGCTCCCCCGGCACAGGAGGAAAAAGGGCAGACACGGTCTTCAGAGGATAGGGAATTCGCACGGGAAAAAAAGAAAATCAATGAGGCAAAGGCGCGCTGGGACAAGGCCTTGAATGCCCCGGGGAGCGAAGAGTCTTTTTATTATCCCCCTTCTTCCGGTCTTTATAATGCCCTCAAGCCCGCCGCCGCGGATTCGGCGATTGCCGCAAAGGCCCTGAATCCCCGATTCTCGATGACTACACTGGAAACCCTGGCCTTTCTTCGAAACCCGGGGATCAAGGCCGGTGAAGACCGGGTACGTGCCGCCGTTGATACGTATAGCCAGGTCCTGGCGCTCGATGACATCCTGAGACAATATACGGCATTTACGGAAGGGCTCATGACCGGAGTGGGGCCTTCGAGAGGGAAGGAACCCATGAAGACGAAATTTCCCTTTCCCGGAGTATTGGCCCTGAAAGGGGAGATTGTGGGCCAGCAGATCAAATCGGTCATGGAAACCCTGGAGATCGACAAAAGAGAAGTGATCACGGAAGCGCGAAAGGCTTACTGGAATCTGCTTTTTGTTCATAAATCCGAAAAGATCGCCCAAGAGACCCTCGGTCTTTACCGGCATTTGGAACAGGTGGCCACCATCCGGTATGAGACCGGAAGTACAAGCTATCAGGATGTAATCAAGGTGCGCATCCGGCGGGAGCTTCTGGAAGAAGATCTGGATACCTTGCGGGAAAGACAGCGAAATGGGGAATCGAAAATTCTGGAAATCCTCAACCTCCCTCCGGAAACCAAAGTCGGCCTTCCCGAAAATCGCGAACCGCCAAGAGTTGTGCCGCCCTTGGAAGCCCTCTACAAACTGGCCTATGCGCGGAGACAGGAATTGCGGCGCATGCGGGCCAGGGTAGGCAAAATGGAAAGACTTATCGAAATGGCCGAAACCATGATCCTGCCGCCTTACACCCTGGGTTTTTCCTTTTTTGAAGATGACGCGGTGACCCAGGTGGGATCTGTTGCGACCCGGCAGGATTTTCCTGTAACAACGCAAGCATCAACAGGATTCGGACTGCCGAAAATGCCCTGGTACGGCATTCAGGATGCCTATATTCGAGAAACGCAACAGGACCTGAACGCCCTTAGGAGAGATCTGGAAAAGGAAGAGGCCGCCACCATGATGCTTGTCAGAAACGCGTGGTTCCGTTTCGATCTGGCAAAACGGGAGGAGGCACTTTACAGGACATCTATTTTGAAGCTTTCCAGAGCGGCCCTTGATGTCTCGACCCAGGGGTACGAGGCGGGAAATGTTTCCTTTGCGGACGTGATCTCCTCATATGAAACCTGGCTGGAAGCCAACCTGGCTGCTGAGCGGGAAGTAAGCGCCCTCGGCATCGCCCGCGCTCAACTTGAGAATGTGGTAGGGGCGCCGCTCCCTCGAGAATGGAAGGAATGGACAAAGTGAAGACAGATGACCGTGGCGGAAAATCCCGTTCTGTGCCGACAATAGTGTTTTTGACCGTGATTCTTACGATCCTCCTTGCCGGGGGAACAGCCTATTTCCTGGGCTATTTGAAGGCGCCCATGTCCGCACCGGTTCAGCAGGCATCGCACCCGTCAAAGGAACATTCCCAAAAGGCACGGCAAAAGACCGCCGCCTCGGAAACCAAGAAGGGAAAAATCCTTTACTGGCGCGCCCCCATGAACCCCACTGAAATATACGACAAACCGGGAAAGAGCGCCATGGGCATGGACCTGGTACCCGTATATGCGGACCAAACGGCCCGGCCGGGAGAGGTCAGGATTGATCCCGTCATACAGCAGGACATGGGGGTCCGCATGGGCAAGGTAAAGAGAGGGCCGCTCATCCATGTGGTCCGCACCTACGGCATCGTCACGCCGGATGAAACCCTGACCGCACAGATCAATCTCAAAACCAGCGGCTGGATCGAAAAAATCTATGTGGATTTTACAGGCAAACACGTGAAAAAGGGGGATCCTCTCTTTGAGATTTATTCTCCCGAACTGGTGACGGCCCAGGAGGGATACCTGGCGGCCCTGAGAACTCCCGGAAAACCGGGAACAGGCGGCGACAGGCTGCTCGATGCAGCCAGAAACAGACTCCGTTATTTCGACGTCTCCGAAGATGTGATCGAGCACTTGAAGACCTCCGGCAGCGTTAAGATGACCGTGATAATCCGTTCCCCTCTGAACGGATACGTGATTAAGAGAAACGCGGAAGAGGGGTCTTATGTTCAGGCCGGACGAATGGTTTTTCAGATTGCCGATCTCAGAAGGGTCTGGGTGGACGCACACGTTTATGAGTACGAAATGGCCCTGATCGAAACGGGCCAGCATGCG
>JBBSAR010000445.1:0-3873 GCA_038252125.1 Desulfatiglandales bacterium | reverse complement strand
GGCTCCGCCCACCAGAAAGAAAATGAGCATTTTGCTCCGTTTGCCAGGCGTTGGTTTTGATTGGTGCGGTTTGGTTTTATACACGTTGAAACTCCATTCCATAAAATGTGAACTGACCGTATTGTAAGAGACAAGCTCTGGGTCCTCAATAGGCCTTTTTGCCTGTCATAGCGCCCGTGATTCGGCCCATACGCAAAAAAGATTCCTCGTGGGTTACCGACTTTGTCAAATACACAAAAACTCCGCAGCCCTTTTCATCGAAAGGGCTGTGGTAGCGTTACTGGAACCGTGTTTCTTCCAAATCTTTTTGGATCGTTCGAAACTGTTCCTGAGTGATTTCCCCCCTGGCGTAGCGCTGTTCCAGAATTTGTTGGGCAGAGAGGGGTGCGTCGGCCACGTTGTACTTGCTGGATGCATTCGATTGGAATAGAAAACGCACAATGAACACGGCCGCACCGATCAGAACCGCCCAAAACAGAAGCATGCTACCCCACATTCCCAAGCCCATCCTACCCTGCCTTCCCTAACGGCCTAAATCGGTGAGGATCTGCTGATATTCTTCGCGGCTGATCTCACCTTTGGCATAGCGCGCTTGCGCAATATCCCTGGCGGATGGGCCAGGCTGACTTTGAAAAGCGGTCTGCGAAGAATTTCCGCTTTGGCGGCGCACAGCCCACGTCACCAGTAATACCAGTCCTACGATCACGGCAATGGCGACCACCAGGCCCAGGATCATGCCGATCCAACCCATGCCATATCCATAATGTCCCATCATATTTATCCATCCTTTTCCCGGAGTTCCATCCGGATTTTATCAAATTTGTGTTGCCCTTACCTTTATGATGATAACCAGGAAAAATGAAGGATTCTTAAAGCGAATATAAAGTTTCGGTAAAGATCGTTCAAGCGTTTTATTGACTGTCAGGACTTAGCGGTAGGGTAAAGAAAAAGGTGCTGCCCTTCCCCCTCCCGACGCTTTCCACCCAAATGCGCCCGTGTTGTGCTTTCACCAGGGCCTGCGCAACGGTCAGTCCGATCCCGCTTCCTCCACTGGCGCGCGCCCGAGATTTATCGGCGCGATAAAAGCGGTCAAAAATGTAGACCAGGTCTTCAGCGGCGATACCAATGCCGGTATCGGTGATGGAGATCTGCACTTCATTTTGTTTTTGAACTGCATCGATCCGAACCGTGCCGCCGGAAGGCGTGTATTGCAGGGCATTTCCGATCAGGTTGGTCAAGACCTGCAAGATGCGATCTGGATCTGCCATGACGTTCGGCAGGTCAGCTCGGATACTTTTCTCGAGTGCAATCCCCTTTTCTTCGAACTGGAACTTGAGATAATTCACCGCGGTATCCATCAGGCTGGTGATCGCAACCGGACGGATGCGCAGTTGGAAAGCGCCAGCCTCTACCCGGCTCAATTCCTGCAAGTCGTTCACCAGGCGCTGCAATCGGTCCGCTTCACGGTAGACTTGTTGAAAGGTCTCTGGGGTGGAGGGCAGAACACCGTCGATTAACCCTTCCATATAGCCTTTAATCCCTGTCAAAGGCGTGCGCAGTTCATGGGATACATCCCCGAGTAACTGCCGGCGCATGGTTTCGGTTTTTTCCAGTTTATCGGCCATCTGATTGAAACGCAGCGCCATTTGACCCAACTCATCCACCTGGTTTTTTTGCAGATCCCCGGCAATATCCAGGCGTTGGCTATATTCGCCTTCGGCGATGCGGCGACTGAGCGCCATCATGCGTTGGATGGGGACGACCACCTGGCGGCTGATGAAAAAACTAGCCAATACCGCGGCGATTAAGGCGGCTCCGGTCGCCAGCGAAAGCGCTTCGATGACCGAAGCCTGATAGCCATCAAATAATTCTTGTTCCAATTGCTGGGCATTGCCCATCATCGAATTACCCGCCATCATCGCGCTCATGCCGGCCAGATGGCGCGCATACGCAGACGGTAAGGAGAAGCGCGCGGCACTTGCCAGGACAACCACCCCGACCAGCACCACGACCACGTAAGACAAGAAAAGTTTCCAGGCTAAATGAGAACGAAAGAATTGCACCATGCCGTCACCTACCTATCTTCGAAGCGGTAGCCAACCCCACGAACCGTTTCGATAGAACCTTCATTTCCCAGTTTTTGACGAATATGCCCGATGTGCACGTCTACCACGCGTGTATCTCCGTAATAGTCATAGCCCCAGGCTTTTTCAAGTAGTTGTTCACGGCTCATGACCATGCCGCTGTGCTGCGCCAGCGCCAGCAGCAGATCAAATTCAACCGTGGTGAGGTCAATCGGGTTTTCATCTGCCGAAACCCGGCGGGCGGCCGGGTCGATGCGCAGGTGCGTGAAAACGAGCGGGGAGGAGGCATCAGAAGGCAAACTGCCGATTTGGAGGCGGCGCAAGGCGGCTTTGATGCGCGCGACCAGTTCGCGCGGGCTGAAAGGCTTGGTTAAATAGTCATCCGCGCCCACCGAAAGCCCCACGATTTTGTCGGTTTCTTCAGAACGGGCCGTCAATAAGATCACATACACATTCGAATCGCGGCGCAGGTTTGCCAGCAGTTCGATCCCATCCATGCCGGGCAGCATGATATCTAAAACGATCACATCCGGTTTGAAGGTTCGAGCGGCCTTCAGCCCCACGATCCCGTCCGTCGCGGACAAAAAATCATATCCTTCCGCTTTTAAATAGGCGGTGACCAGATTTTGAATAGAAGGTTCGTCGTCAATCACTAGAATTTTCGCGGCTGCCACAAGATTCCTTTCCTTTTCTATTGGATCCTCTTCATATATTGTATCTACAAACAGGGTATTGGGATTTGGCCGACCGGCATTTGTGAGAACCAACAAAAAGGGATCAACCCCCAATCCCTTTTTGTTCGGAAACCGGCGCGTTTATTCGGCCATTTCAATAAAGTTTCCATGCCAGCTGTGAAAAAACACCTGTCCCGAATAGCCGTTGACGCTGAGCATTCCCGTCGGTTTGCCGTCTTTGAGAATATCCAGGGTGTAATAGCCATAGAAAGGATCGGCATCCGGGGCGGACTTGTAACCGGGGAACTCCTGATCTAAATACTGCTGCGCGCTGGTTACTGCCTGGGCAGCACTAACCGTCATAGCCGTCGTGGTCGAACCAGGGGCGCTGTTATACGCGCCCATCATCCCGCCGTAACCACCCATCATCCCACGCGTACCGCCCATCACCCCGCCATTGCCAATCATCTGCCCATATTTTTGGTTCCACATCATGTTGGGGCCGAATTCCGGGAAGACGGACAGGCTGGCCGGGTCAATCAGCAATTCCATTGCGCCGGTGCCGGTGCTTTTCTCAGTAATGCGCGCATAGGCGTTGTTATCAAAGACCATAATCTCTTTGATCTCAAGGTCCGGGTTATTCAATCCCTTGAGATAGCCTTCCACTGCCTGGCGAGCCTGGTCAACGGTAAGCGGCTTCACAATTGCCGCAGTGCCGGGTTGGTAACCATAGCCCCCCATCATGCCGCCGTATCCACCCATCTTGGTGTTGCCATTGCTCATCATGGAAGAAGCGGAATACGAATTATTAGACCCCCACCCCATCATTCCCGCCGGCCCATAGCCGCCCATTCCCCAACCGGTACGCCCTACAAATACACCTGCGCCAAAAATCAGAGCGCTCAATACAATTGCACCGATAACCACAATCGCGGTTGTTAAAGTCTTGTTCATTGGTTCTTTTCTCCTATCAGAATTCGAATTGGTTGAACCCAGTTTACCGGCTGTGGTTGAAGGGCATGTGAAGCGTTTCTAAAGTTTGTGTAAAGAAAATCGGGCATGGCTCAAATTAGATTGACAAAGGGAAAAAATGGCCCACTAACCAGACGGGTATG
>JBBSAR010000444.1:0-3888 GCA_038252125.1 Desulfatiglandales bacterium | reverse complement strand
CCTTTTTTCCAGGCCCCATAGATCTGAGAAAGGTGCCCGGACAGTTTTCTTACGTGGCTCCCCATTTCTATCTTGCTGAAATTTTCGCTTTCGTACAGCTGTGAGTGGATAAAAGCCATGGTATGGATTTTTGATGTTGCATCGGCAAGGACTCCACTGGCCTCCGGATTTACGGTTCTTCGTCTCGTCAAATCAAGCAAACTTGAAATAATCTGGAGATTGTTTCTTACACGGTGATGGATTTCGCCGAGGAGAAGGCTCTTTTCCGCAAGGGAAATCGATATTTTCTCTTCGGCAGCCTTTCTTTCCATCACCTCTTTCACAAGCTGTTCGTTGCTTTTTTGCAGTTGGGAGGTTCTCTGATTGACCAGATCTTCTAATTTGTTTTCCATCTCCTTTCTTATCCTGATTTCTTCTTCGAGCTTTACATTTATGAGCTTCACATTCTCCGTGAGTTGATGCGCCTTTGTGGCGGATTCTACAGCTTCCTGGCTGGAGAGAACCAGGGAACGGTTTTGATTTTCTATCTCCTTCAGCATATTATTGAAGGCGTCTACGAGAGGAGCAATTTCTTCTGCCGGATGTTTCTCGCTCCGTAAAGTGAAATCTTTCTTTTCTGATACGGATGTTGCGAGATCGGCCAGTTTAATGATTGGCGCAGTAATGAACTTCTGCAGTTTGGAGGAGAGAAGAAAGGCAAAAAACAGGGACAAAAGCACGACAATGGCCGTGGTTCGTGCCTGACTCTTCAAAATGGATGTCATTGGACTCAAGTTGGATCTGATGCAAACCGTGCCGATGATAGTCCCCTCAAACAGGATGGGCCTGTAGAGCAGGAGGAACCCATTGTCAAACGAAAAACCCTCTTTTTTAAAATTGGGTGTTATATACGGCTTTTTGATATCCTCTCGAATATACTTTGCCAGGATTTTTTTGTTTTTCATGAAAATCCAGGCTTCGACGATCGACTTGTCCGCATCGAGGGACGAGAGAGTTTTTGCGGCGTCGGTCCCATCTTCGAAAACCAGAGCCGCAACACAGTTGTAGCCGATTACGTCAGCCATGATAGTTGATTCCTGGACGGCATTTTTTTTGAACAGGAAGTAATTGTATGCCATGAACCCGAAAAAAGTAACGATGAGGGAAAAGATAGTGATGGACATGATGATCAACAGGAGTCTTTTCTTTATGGAAAGGCGCTGAAATATTTTCATGGGATTATCTGATGCCCTCTTACTGTACGATGCTGATAGTATGGCTGTCTATCACCTGTGCATCCGCAAGGTCCGACAGGTGTCGGGATACCTTGGAATCAGGGCCCTTGAGAAGATCCAGAGAAAATTTTACGGCAAATGCGTCAAAGGGTTCTCCATTGTGAAAGTGAACATCTTTACGAAGCTTAAATTCAAGGGTCCGCGGATCGGTCCACCTGACTGACTCGGCGAGACACGGCACGATTTGTTTTCTGTCGGGGTCCCTGTACAGGAGCGTGTCACCCCAGTTATGGTACAGGACCAGAATGTGCCGACTTGTTCCGAAAGCCGGATTGATGGGATGGAGGTTCTGGCTTCCGAGGGAGACGGTTAGGGAATCCTCCTCCGCCGGGACGGATGGAGGTGTAGAAAGAAATATGAGACTTATGGCGGTGGCAACCAGAATAGATATAAATGTTTTTCCCAAAAATTAACCCTTCCGTATTTCGTGATAATTGTTTATGCCGGTTCGATCTCCATCAAACTGCAATGAAAAGCGCAACTGTTCCCCATGTCGGTAAGCCGCTGGCTTGTGAGCTGGTTGATGCCTCTATTCTCCGGCATGAATCGCGGCCAGTATAGACCTTCCACCACGGTTACACCCGGAGAAGTTCGTTCCGTCAGGTGAGTGAACAGGCAGCATGCCCCGCGGTTATTGAATACCCTTACTTTCATCTGTTTTTCGATACCCCTTTTCGCCGCATCATCCGGATGGATGAATATGGTTGGGGCGCCCGCCCCGTTGCGGAGGGGTTCGATTTCGTTAAAGGTTGAGTTGAGAAAATGATGTCGCGGCGGAGTAATCATCTGCAAGGGAAAAAGACCGACCCCTTCTTCATCCGGACCGGGTTCTCCATCGGGCAAGGGGTCCATGCCCTTTTGGGCCATGCTCTTGGAATAAAACTCAACCTTTCCCGAAGGGGTGCCGAATCCCTTGGAAAAAACAGGGACGGGAATGGAGAGCCTGATGGGGCTGCCTTCCTTCAAACGTTCCAGCGTGATGCCTTTCAAGTACGGGGAATTCGAAGCAAGAAGCATCTCAATCTTGTCTTCTTCGGTCTCCGAAAAACATTTTTCAGTGAAGGAGAATCGTCGGGCCAGTTCCTGAAAAATAGAGAGCGTTGAACGTGTTTCTCCTCTTGGCGTGATAACCGGTTGTGCCATCTGCAGGTAATAATGACCATAACTGCGGTACAAGTCCGTGGATTCCATGGAGGTGGCGGCAGGCAAAACGATGTCGGCATAAAGGGCGGTATCGGTGAGAAAGTGTTCGTGGACCACTACGAACATGTCTGCACGGGCGAGGCCCTCTAAAACCCGGGATGAGTCCGGCGCCACCACCGCCGGATTGGAGTGATAGACATGGAGCGCCTTTACAGGCGGGTCGTTCAGATCGGTCAGGGCATGGCCTAACTGCACCATGTTGATGGCCCTCACCCCCTGAGGGCCCAGATCTTCACGCAGGATCGGTTCCATGTTGAATGCGAAGGCGGAAGCGGTGGATCGAGTGATCCCGCCGCCGTCTTTGTGGGTTGCGCCCACGAGTCCCGGAAGCAGGGCGATGGTTCTCATGGCCATGCCTCCCTTGAGCTGCCGGGCAGGGCCCCACCCTGTCCGGATGTAGGGGGCATGGGCCCGGCCGTATTTTATTGCCAGCTCCTCAATTTCGGCGGCGGGAATACCGGTAATCTCCTCGACGCGGGAAAGGGGATAGCTTAGCGCCCTGGCTTTCAGTTCTTCGAAGCCGAGGGTGTGTTTTCGGATGAATTCGTCATCAGTGAGCCCTTCCCGGATGAGGACATGCATGATGCCCAGGGCAAGGGCCGCGTCCGTGCCGGGCCGGAGCTTGAGATGAAGGTCCGCCTTTTCCGCGGTACGGTTCCTGTATGGATCGATGACCACAATCGAGGCGCCCTGCCTGCGAGCCTCCAGGAAGAAAGGCCAGGCATGCATGTTCGTGGAAAGGGTGTTGCTTCCCCAGATGAGAATCAGGTCCGATTTTACCGATGTTTCAATGTCCGTGGTGGGAATGTTGCCCATGCTTGCGGCAAAACCCGCTTCGGCCGCGGACCCGCAAATGGTTCGCAGAAGCCTGGAGGCGCCCAGCTTGTGAAAAAAAGGATGGCCCGCATGAAAATGAACAATGCCCATGGTCCCGGCATAGGAATAGGGCAGGATGGCTTCGGATCCGAATCGGGAGATGATCTCGTTGTAGCGGTGAACAATTTCCGTAAAGGCCTGGTCCCAGGAGATTCGCTCGAATTTTCCCTGTCCTTTCGGCCCGGTCCGTTTCATGGGATGGAGAAGCCTGAAAGGCGAGTGGACACGCTCCGGATAATGCCGTACCTTTGAACAAATGGCGCCCCGGGTGAAAGGATGCTCGGGATCTCCTCTTACGGTAAGCACACGGTTATTCTCTACGCCCACGAGGAGCCCGCAGGTGTCGGGACAATCGTGTGGACAGACGGAGCGTTTGAACTGGACCATGGCATCTATCTCCAATTTCTGAGTGGCCTTTTTCTTTTACCGTGTTGCGAAAAGCCTTATGCTGCCGTTTAGATCCGGATACGTACGGGGATGGGAGAAGCCTCCTCGGCCAGTCTCTTGAGTTGGGGTTCTTCGTTTCTGAGGATGT
>JBBSAR010000443.1:0-3925 GCA_038252125.1 Desulfatiglandales bacterium | reverse complement strand
GATTGGATGATTCATCCCGGAAGGTTTTCGCGGACAATCTGGATCGTCTCATACAAGATGGGATGAATGTGGTTTTGATCACCCACCGTTTCGAGGAGATTTTGCCCCGCATGACGCATATTCTGTATGTGAAGGACGGCGAAATCCATGCCGCCGGAAACAAAGAGGATGTCTTGCGTTTTGCGGCAAGAAAGAATAACCGTCAGGACGGACTCGGATCTCTTCTCCCTGCCGAACCATATATCTCCCCGGCCTCAGGCAAAGAGGGCGTTCAGAAGTCGAAGAATTTGCCTCTGGAAACAGGAGACGTCTTGATTGATATGCGGGATGTAACCGTGCGTTACGGCGATACGGTAGTGCTGGATGCCTTCAACTGGCGCGTTAGAGATGGCCAAAACTGGGCGGTTCTGGGGGAAAACGGGGCCGGCAAGTCCACGGTGCTGAAGGTCCTCCTGGGGGATAACCTCCAATCCTATTCAAACGACGTCCGTATCTTCGGCCGAAAGAAAGGCGATGGTGTCAGTATCTGGGAGATTAAGAAGCAGATAGGCGTGGTATCCACGGAATTTCAGGCAAAATACCGTAAAAACATCCAGGCCTTTGATGTGGTTTGCTCGGGATTTCATGACTCGATCGGTCTATATCGCTCCTGCGGTGATGATCAGAAAAAGACGGCCATGCACTGGATGAAGACCCTCGGTATAGAGAAGCTGAGGGGGAAATCTTTTGAACGGCTTTCCTACGGTCAGCGAAAACTGACGCTCATCGCCCGTGCCATGGTAAAGGCCCCCCTGCTGCTTTTCCTGGATGAGCCCTGCGACGGCCTGGACAGGGCCAATAGAGACAAGCTCCTTGAAATCATAGAATATATCGGTCGTCATACCCATGCCAATCTGGTCTATGTGACCCATCACGAAGAGGAGATGCTGCCCTGTATTACCCACAGTCTGACCCTTCGGGCCGGAAAAATTGTTGAATCGAAAGAGCACTGCGCTGGATGATTGAATAGGAAACGGCATAAACCTGAATCGGAAAGGAGGGCAAACAAATGAGCTTGAAAACGTTGATTTTTCCACAGAGATACGTACAGGGTCCTGACACGCTTTCCCGGATCGCGGATCACCTGGAGATTCTGGGAGTAAAAAACCCGCTGGTCCTTGCGGGCCCAACCGCCATGGCCATCTGTCGAGAAACCATTGAGGGGAGTGTCCGTTCCAAGGGAATGAAATGCGGATTCGTGCAGTTCGGCGGGGAGAGCTCATGGAGCGAAATCCGCAGGATAAAAGAGGCCTGTCTGTCCGGGGGGCATGACGCCGTGATGGCCTGCGGCGGGGGGAAGGTGTTGGACACGGGGAGGACCGCTGCCGCCGGAAGCGCGGTTAATGCGGGCGTCGTCCCCCCTGAAATTATCCAGGGAGTCGGCGCCAACGTGCCATGTATCCAGGTCCCGACCATTGCCGCCACGGATGCGCCCACCGCGAAGGTCTCCGTCATATACAACGAGAAGGGGGAGTTCGAAACTTTTTTGATCTTTCCAACCAATCCGGCAATGGTGTTTGTGGATACAACCATCATCGCAAACGCGCCCGTGGAATATCTGGTCCACGGGATGGGGGATGCCCTGGCGACCTATTTCGAAGCAGACATCTCTCATCGGACCGCGGCACCGACTCTTGCCGGCGGCCTCTGTTCCAGAACGGCCCTCATGGCGGCGCGGCTGGCATTCGACACGCTCATGGAGTATGGGGTCCAGGCAAAAATCGAGGCTCAGAATCATATCGCGGGCCCGGCGCTGGAGGCCGTGGTGGAGGCGAACATTCTGCTGAGCGGATTGGGCTATGAAAACGGTGGGCTTGCGGCCGCCCATGCGATCGCGCTGAGCTACACCCGGATATTTCACCTTTTTGAAGAACATCCAAGCCATGGCCAGTTTGTGGCGTTCTCCACGTTAACCCAGCTTATGATGGAAGGGAGAAAGAAGGATTTCCTGGACGTGATTTACGGCTTTTGCAGGAACATCGGACTTCCTGTAACGCTGGAGGAACTGGGGATGCAAACCGTTACAGAAGAAGCCCTGAGGATGGTTGCGGAGGACGCATCAAAGAGTGTTCTCATCATGAGTATGCCGAAAGCGAGCAGGGTTCCGGATGGAGAGGGGCGGTTCTACGATCCGAAAGAGATCTTCCGTTGCCTGAAGGCCGCGGATGCCTATGGAAGGCAATTCTGACAGGAAACCGGGAAGTTCTTACACTGCAGCCGGGCCTTGTTTTAAACGCGCTATAAGAGGCTGCAGCGCCTCTTGAATACGGAGTTTCATCGTCTTAAACTGAATCTCATCCACATCGGAGAGGGGTTGTTTGGGAGGCCCCATCTCAAAGCCCCTCATCTCCATGGCCATTTTGAATCCCAGGGGGAACGGGACATCGAACATGCTTCGAATAACCGAAAGAAGGGAAAACTGGTGCTTTTTAGCTGTTTCATAATCCCCCGATAAGAAGCACCGGTAAATTTCGACCATGACCTCCGGCAGAATTCCTGCCGTTGCCGTCATACACCCTCTGCCACCCATCATCAGGCAGGGAAGAAGCATCTCTTCTCTGCCTGTCAAAAAATGCATTTCCCCTTTCTCAAGGCGAGTCTTGTCCATAAAATGAAGAAAGTCCACCATACTGCCACTGCTGTCTTTCATGCCCACCACGTTGCCCTTACGGGCCAGTCGCTTCACAAGATCGTAACTCAGGGGCTGGGTGAAAAGAGGAATGTTGTAAAGGATGACCGGGATGTCCACGGCATCGATGATCGTTTCAAAATATCTCTCAATCATCGTTTGTGAAAGGGGGAAAAAATACGGCGGGGCGATCACCACGGCATCACAGCCGATCTCCCGGGCTTTCTCCGCCAGAAAAACAGACTCCGCGGGGTGGCTGCTTCCCACACCGGGCGCCACGGGCACCCGGCCTTTTGCCTGGTCATGCACGACCTTCATGAGGGCCACTTTCTCTTCGCGGGTCATGTGGATAGATTCGCCTACCGAACTGACCGGAAACAGCCCGTCAACCCCATTTCCAATTTGGAAATCCACCATTCGCCGCATTTCCTGTTCATGAATACGGCCATCCCGCTTAAAAGGGGTCAACATGGCCACATAAACACCCTCTGGCTTAAACATGGTTTTTCCCTCCCTTCTTATGCATTCTGACATTTCACAATGTCTTCGGCGCGAGAGTTTAGATTCTCTCCCCGATCCATTTGCGAATGTCTGAAAGGACCTGGTCTTTTTCAGCTTCGTTCAGGATTTCATGGTAGAGATCCTTGTAAATCTTCAGAGTCTTGTCTTTTGGAGAAATATTTTCGTAGAGATACTCCGAAGAGGCTTTGTCGACAATCTGATCGCCTCCCCCATGCAGGATGAGACAGGGATAATGGTAGTTTTTCAGGTAGTTTTTCAGCCATGTTACGCCATCCAGAAACACGGTGGTGAGTAGTTTCAGTGTCGTTTCTTTCAGGACCAGCGGATCATTTTCATAATCCTTTACCACCCGCTGATCCCTTGAGATCAGGCTGGAAAGGGAGTTGGGGATAGGCGTTTCCGGCGCGTTCTTCACATCCAAGCCTTTAAGTGCTTCAAAAATAGGCAGTTCAATGATGACGGCCCCGGAAAAGATCTGGCCCTCGAGTTTGCCCGGATATTTTGATCCATACCCGGCCGTAATGAATCCCCCCATACTGTGTCCCAACATGAAGAGCGGGAGATCCGGGTTTTCCTTTCGAGCCAGATTCACGAACAGATCCGCATCATCGAGGAATAACTGAAAATCTTTCAAATGCCCTCTTTTTCCCTCCGATCGGCCATGCCCGCGATTGTCGAACCGGTACACCCCATATCCGAAGTCGTTCAGTTTCCCGACCACGTAATCATATCTTC
>JBBSAR010000442.1:0-3946 GCA_038252125.1 Desulfatiglandales bacterium | reverse complement strand
ATATTTTGCCATCCTGTACGAGCAACCCGATGGCGGTTGCCGTGAAGGCCTTGGAAGTGGAGCCGATAGCAAACACGGTGTTTTCGTCCACGGGCAGATCTTTTCCGATCTCGCGAGTGCCGTATCCTTTCATATAAATAATCCGGTCGCCTTGAACCACGGCAATGGCCAGGCCCGGCAACTGCCAGTCTTTCATGGTTTTCTCAATATAGGCATCCAATCCCGCCAGCGGTTCCGCTCCGGTGCATGGAGCAGAAACACATGCGATCGCAAGAACGCACCACAACACAAGTATCCAAATCTTCGGCAGTCTTTTGTCCTTCATTCTTTTCTCCTCCATCATTTCTCAAGGTCAGACAATTCCGGATCAAATCCACGCTTCTTCAAGGGCGCCGCAAACGGATTCGATCTCCGGCATATCCTGATCAAGCGGATTTCCTTTAAGATTGTTTAAGAATATCGTCCGGCTATCAGGGATCTGTCCAATAACGGCAATACCTTTGAGCGCGGCGTTAAGATCCTTGTCCACCTCGGGGGTCACGCGGTTGAGAACAACCGAGACAGACAGACCGGCCTCCTCGGCAAAGGCCCCTACCCTTTTCGCCATCATAATGGATTCATACGAAGGATCCACCACGCACAGGACATGATCGCACTTTCCGTCAAGACTGCGCCCGAAATGCTCCACCCCCGCGGCCGTATCCACAATAACCAGATCATTTTGTTCAAGTTGAAGGGATGAAAACAGTATGCGGAAGAGCTTTCCCATGGGACAGGCACAGCCTTCGCCGAAATGATGGATTTTGCCCACCGACATCACCCGGATTCCGTCCGAGGACGCGATACAGCCCTCGGGCAACCCATCCAGTTTCAACGCTGTCGGAAACAGTTGGGATGGGCTGCCGAGCCCTATCCCGGAAGCGGTTGTTTTGTCCCGAAATCCTTTTTTTCCACCCAGGCTGTCCATCAACGGTTCGGGCATATCCAATCCCAACATGCGGTATAAACCGATATTGGATTCATCCGCATCCACCAGGAGAACTCTTTTCCCTCTTTTATGCATGGCGGCAGCCAAAAGAGCCGCCACAGTGCTCTTGCCGGAGCCTCCTTTTCCACAGACAACTATTTTCATTTCAATAAATCCTCCAGTAGATAATCCCTTTCTTTCGCCATTTGCTCTCCTTTTCTTACCGCGAAGTCATTTCATGCACCTTATCAGATGGCTGTCGAGGCCGTGGCATCAAATAAGCCGGTTCGCAAAGATAAGGTTCAAGCCCTTACTCCCACTCAAACCAAAAAAACACTCCGATTTCAAGCATATTCTTATGCAAGGCCTGTTACAGCCCAATAAAGATAATTTCCGCATTGAATCCGAGGCGGATATGGGGCTGGCTGGATTTAGTGTCCGCATGTTGACCGCATTTTCACGGAGCAGGCCGGCGTGCATGCCCGCTAATAATAATCGGCATCATATCGTGGTGATGTGATACTGAACCTCCCCCCCCGACGAATCGATTATGTAGTCCACGGTAATGGGCTGAAACCGAAGCAACAGTTCCTTGCCGATCACGTACTGCATTCCTTCCACCTCAAAGACCTGATCGTCCGACCGGGCCGAGTCAAACAACATGCCTAAATGGGGACCGACGCAACCGCCTGCCATCATGATGCGAATGGGAGAAAGGGCCTTTTCCTGATCCATAATCTCTCTGATCATTTTTCTTGCGGATCTTGTGATATCAAGCATTCTGGTTTGGAATTCCAGGGGCACCTGACTTATCTCCCTCTTTTGGATCTATATTCCGAATAAATTTTTACCACACAGCATAACTCCCCTGTCAGATTTACCGAGGCGAACGCACTCGGGATTTTAAGGAGCGCTGGACAAAGGTTTACCCAGATGTAAACAGTTCTGCTTATCCCGTCTACTTAAAAATCAACAACAATGTTATAAAAGAACTTACGTTTATTTCGGTTGATGGTGCAAGAATTTTTGTCCCGATGCCAGAGCTGCGTCCTGTGGAAGAAGAGGGCGTTGAATATTTCTGGAACATGAGCAGTCTAGATATTAAAGTCTGTAAAGTTATCGGCACGTATTACATTTACAATGATATTCAGGGCGTCGCTAAACGTTCACACATTGCGTTGGTCGAATGAGTGTGCCCAACCCGTCTTTCAAGCGGGACGCGCTAAAGCGCGCCCCTTAACTTTACGTTCTACCGCAAAATACAGGATTTTATACCTTGACAAAAAGATCGACGGTTGTACAATTGTCACAAACACATGTTTGAGGGCAAAATATGGATATTGTAATTGACACATCAGCTCTGATTGCGGTGATCGTTGGTGAGCCTGAACGTACCAAAATTATAGAAATAACGTCAGGAAATACGCTGGTTGGTCCAGGATCTATCCCTTGGGAAATTGGTAACGCCTTTTCGTCGATGTTCAAGCAGAAAAGGCTGTCACTTGAGGAAGCGGAAAAAGGAATTTCAATTTTCAATAGCATCCCCATTCGATACATTGAGACTGACTTCGTTAGCGTTCTCAACATATCCAAACAAGCCGCTATTTATGCATACGACGCCTATTTTTTAGATTGCGCCGCAAGGCAAAAGGCTCCTTTATTAACATTGGATCGAAGGTTAAAAGCCTCTGCTCTTGATTTCAACATTAAAACGGTGGAGGTTTGAAATGCAAGTTTATACATATTCAGAAGCTCGGCAAAAGCTTGCTATGGTCCTCGAACAGGCGGAAACAAGTGGTAAAGTAATAATTCGAAGAAAAGACGGAAGAACTTTCGCTTTGGTCCCGGAAAAAGCAGCCACTTCGCCTTTAGATGTTCCGACAATAAAAGCAAATATCACGACACAAGAGATCGTCGATATTATTCGTGATGGAAGAGAAAGACGGAAATGATGGAATTGAAATGTCAGCACGTTTCGGCCAGCGAAGCGGGTGATGAAATCTTCCAGGTTCTGTTCGAGGAAAATGAGGATCAAGAGGACACACCCTACGTCCTCATTCAACGGGCGTGGCTGGAAGAATTCGGGAGGGAGTTCAGGCCCATCTACGTGGAGACGCACAATGAACGCCTGATCGGCGATTACGCGACAGTCGATGTGACACTGACCAGAACGTATCTCACGCTCATTTTGCCATCACCGGCGAATGAAACGATCGAAGTCGAGTTCACGACTTCGGACTCCAACTTCCGGGAAGTCAAGCGCATGCTCGACATCATTTTGCAGAACGATGTGGCAGAACAAGACCAGGAAGATACCAACCAGAAAGTGGCGCCTTTCAAAGCATTCCCTCTTTTATGATAAAGGTAATGATTTCCGTTACTCCCAGGCCTGTTTTCAGGTTGGTGAACACAAAAGGCTTTTCCCCGCGCATTTTTTTCGTATCTGCTTCCATGGCCTCGAGGGAGGCCCCTACCATGGGCGCCAGGTCGATTTTGTTGATAACCAGAAGATCGGAGCGCGTTATCCCCGGACCTCCCTCGCCGGATAACCCGCCGGTTTCGTTTCACTCGCTTCTTTTATCGGTCGATCTGGCGTTTATGGTCCCTTTCGCTGAAAGCCATCCTCTCGGAAGATGAAGATTTGATGCACCTGCTTGTCGCTCTGGCAGCCGAAAACGTGGATCTCCAGAGCGGTGAGGAGGTGAGCAAAAAACTAAGGGAACTACGCCTTATGTATGAACCCTACGTCTATGCTCTCTCCCGGTATCCGGATCTCAAGCTCCCCCCGTGGATCTCAGATACCGACCGGAAGGACGACTGGCAGACAAGCGCTTGGGATTTGATCATGGGCATCCAAAAGGGGGAGGGTCTGCCGGGGATCAAGAAAGATCACTTCTAAGCTCAATTTAATAATTTCATGGATGCCCCAAAGTTCCATTTACGTTGCAGCCACTTTGTTCTTGACCAACAAAAAATATT
>JBBSAR010000441.1:0-3955 GCA_038252125.1 Desulfatiglandales bacterium | reverse complement strand
TGATCAGCGAAGTGAAAAGAAATGAGAAGGCCGCTGATGCCGTGAGAAGGGCCATACCGCATTCCGATGTTTATGGGTGGCCAAAATTTTTCAAGCTGTATCTGAACAAAATCTATGGCAACAAATAGCGAACTTTATTGGGAACGGTGGGAGAAACTTCTTGAGGCGGCGGCAAAGATCCAGGGGCTTCTTCCTGGAAGTGTTATGATCGGCGGCAGTGCTGCTGCTGTACATCTCGGGCATCGCTTTTCTTTTGATGCGGATCATATTTTGTTGAATCTGAAAGAAAACTATTCGGAAATCCTCGATTTTCTTGAAGGCAGAGATGATTGGGAAACAGCTCGCATCAACCCGCCGAAATTGATTTTGGGAAGTTTTCAAGGAGTTGAAACCGGGATTCGTCAACTGAGGCGAAGCCGTCCATTAGAGACGGAAACCATAGATATCGGCGGCAAATTGATAACCATGCCGACCATACCGGAGATGCTGAGAACAAAGGGATGGATGATCATCTCTCGCAATGCTACGCGAGATTTTATCGATTTTGCAGCCTTAACGAAACATATTGGAATTGAAGGCACGATCGATGCTTTAAGAGAGTTTAATTCCTTTTATTCGGATTTGATAAGAGGTAAAAAGGCTTCCCCCATTGTTCAGCTTGTTCGTCAACTTGCCGAGCCTAAACCATCGGATCTTGAAGGGATTGACCTTTCTCAATACAAAGGGATCAAACCTCCTTTTGATTGCTGGACGAATATTGAAAGGATTTGTGAAGAAATCGCTGTAGCATTGGGAGACAGGTTGGAGGAATTTGAAAGATAATGCGACATGCGCAACGATTGAAAGATATTGATTGAGCTGAGTGGCGGCATGCCCGTTCTTTTATGGAGAGGAACAGAAGATGAGCAGATTATTTGAATCTTTTTCGTTTGGAGAATTTCGTTTAAAAAACAGGATCGTCCTGGCGCCCATGACGAGAGGGCGCGCGGGCAGGGAACGCATCCCCAATGAATTGATGGCCGAATACTATTTTCAGCGTTCAGGCGCCGGACTCTTGATCACCGAGGCGACGGTGGTTTCAAAACAGGGTATCGGCTGGATTGATTCGCCGGGGATTTTCAACGAGCAGATGGTCGAGGGCTGGCGTAAAGTTACCGACAAAATCAGACCGACGGAGACACCTGTTTTTCTTCAGCTCTGGCACTGCGGAAGGGCATCGCACAGTGATTTCCATAACGGTGAACTCCCTGTTTCCGCTTCCGCCGTCAGACTTAACGGGGATTATATCCACACGCCCTTTGGCAAAAAGCCCTACGAAACTCCACGCGCCCTGTCGGTGGATGAAATCAAGACGACGGTGGATGATTATAGAAAGGCTGCCGGGTATGCGAAGGCAGCCGGATTTTCCGGGGTGGAGGTACATGGGGCCAACGGCTATTTGGTCAACCAGTTCCTCGATTCAAAAACAAATCTCCGTGAAGATCAATACGGGGGAAGTATGGCAAACAGGTTCCGTTTCTTTAAAGAAGTATTGGAGGCCGTCTTTGAAGTCTGGGCGCCTGAGCAGGTGGGCGCCCGTATCTCGCCAAACGGAATCTTCAACGATATGGGGAGTGAAGACTTCAGGGAGATCTATCTTTATACCGCTCAAGAGCTCAATAAATTGAAACTCGGGTATCTGCACATCATGGACGGGCTGGCTTTCGGCTTTCACGAGAAGGGCGAACCAATGACCCTGGCGGAATTCAGACCGGTATTCCGCGGGATGATTATCGGGAACTGCGGTCATACGAAAGAAACAGCGGAAAAGGTCGTCGCAGAGGGGAGCGCGGATATGATTGCCTTTGGCCGTCCGTTTATAACCAATCCTGATTTGCCTGAACGATATAAAAACGGTTGGCCCTTAAACCCTGCTGAAGATATGTCGCTATGGTATACTCCCGGACCTGAAGGCTATACCGATTATGAGCCGTTTCAACCCTCTTTTTCCCCGGAGAAGGTGTTGAGCACGTAATATTCCGCTGTTACGAATTGTCCTTTGCCACGTAGTCCGGGTGATCTATTCAGGATGCATAACCGTCGGTTGCCATGGGAGGAACGGGAATGAAGGAAGGAAAACTGCATTACGGTTGGGTTGTTATTTTCATGGGGCTGCTTACGACCATAGCGGCCCACGGATTCGGGCGGATGGCTTATACCATCATCCTTCCGGCCATGAAGGACGGTCTCCACTTTGATTACACCCAATTGGGCCTGTTGGGAACGGGCAATTTTATTGGATACCTGACCATGGCCATCGTGGGAGGTTTTCTCGCCGCCCGTTTCGGAACCCGTATTGTTATTACCCTGGCTTTGATTCTTATGGGGATTACCATGATCCTTACGGGGCTGGCGGATACGTTTGGATTCGCCTTTGCCATGCGTCTCATGACCGGGCTGGGGAACGGCGCATCCTTTGTGCCGGCCATGGCCCTGGGTTCCGCCTGGTTTGCCATGGAAAAAAGGGGATTTGCCACGGGGATCGTGTCGGCCGGGATAGGGGCGGGCACACTTATTTCGGGTCTTGTGGTTCCTCCCATCCTTCAGGCATTCGGAACCGAAGGGTGGCGCATCTCCTGGTATATCCTGGGCGGCGCGGTGATCGTGATATCGGGCGTTGTGTTTCTGTTTGTCCGCAGCCGTCCCGAGGAAAAGGGTCTGCTGCCCGTGGGTGTAAAAGAGGGTGGCCACTCAGCCATGGCAGGGGCTTCCGCGGGAAAAAAAGTTTCTTCACTCAACTGGACCAGCGTCTACAAAATGCCTTCGGTCTGGTATCTCGGGGTAGTCTATTTTTTCTATGGCCTTTCGTATATTATCTATATGGTGTTCTTCGCGGCCTATCTCGTAAAGGAGATGGGGCTCTCCCAGGCATGGGCGGGAACGCTGTGGGCGACGGTTGGGGGATTGAGCGTTTTCTGCGGTGTGATCTGGGGAGGAATATCGGATCGTCTCGGCCGCGGCCGGGGGGCGGCTCTGGCCTACCTGGTTCTGGGCGTCTCCTACATCATCTATGCTTTGGTCAGGGTGAAATTCGGCTTCTACCTGTCCGCATTCCTGTTCGGGCTTACCGCCTGGAGCATTCCTACCATCATGGCCGCGGCGGCCGGGGATTTTGTAGGCCCCAGGCTGGCCCCCGCGGGCCTGGGATTCATTACTTTATTTTTTGGAATCGGCCAGGCCATCGGTCCTGCTCTGGGCGGATATCTTGCCGACGTGAGTCAGTCTTTCACGATTCCTTTTCTGGTAGCCGGAGGGATCTCCTTTATGGGGATGCTGGCTTCTCTTTTTATGAAGAAAGCGGTCAACGGCTGAGGGAATGTCCGGGAATGAAGAGACGTCCCCTTCGGGACTCGGAGAAGGTTTGAAAATCCGCGGGGATCCACTCTTTCCTGAAGGAGAAGCAGATGTCTCCCAAAGAAGACGAAACAGAAAAGAAGACGCCCCTTTTAAAGAGAAGCGGATGGTGGGTGCGGACGAGCAAGATTTCCGACTCCCCCCAGAATGGCTCCGGATTCCCGGGGTTGTTCAGCAGGACTGCATGTTCAAGGTGCAGGTGGGTCTTTTGCTTTGCCAGAGGGGGTATGGCTACCGGGTCGAGCGTAACGACTCAAGCAACATGCGGGCCTTTGCGGTCTGTTCCCGAACCAGTGATTGATTTTTTCGTTATCTTTTCCATGACGCTTTGAACAATTCCGACCGCATGATGCATGTCCTCTTGTGTGAGGGGGTAGTGGGTGACGGCGCGGACCCGTTTCGGTCCCGTGGGCAGGACCAGCATCCCTTTGTTTCTCAGTTGTTCCATGAAATCTATTGCGGTCATTCCCTCCTGCTCAAGGTCTATGTACACCATATTGGTGGTGGCACGATCAGGGTAGGTGCGAATGCCTTCTATTTGAGCAAGATTCATTGCGAGAAG
>JBBSAR010000440.1:0-3957 GCA_038252125.1 Desulfatiglandales bacterium | reverse complement strand
TACCATTTGTATTTTCCGTCATACCAGCATCTCCCTATTTTGCGTCCACGTAAAGAACTGGATTCCGGCTAAAAACATGCCGGAATGACGGCCATTTGGAGACTTGATAAACGGTATATCAATAATTGCCGGCTCCCTAATCGGTTTCGAGTGTTGGGTTTAAGTTTTAAGTAATGGTTATGATGGTTTATTTTTAATCTTAGAACGTAAAACGTGATGAATCCGACTTCTTACGAATTCAAACATGTTTTTCTGAAAAAGCTTACCACAAAGCGGCCAATTTATCCGTGGGGATATTCAGATGTTCGCTGATTTTCGTTACACCTTCTGAATTGCCGTCAAATAATAGAGCTATATCAAAAGTTTGGAGATCGATTCCTTTCAAATCGGTCCAATGACTATAATGGTTCACGATGGTCATCTTTAGTCGGTTCTCCTTAATGACGGAAACAACAAAATCCCTCAACGGGGGCGGCCCCACAAGAACGATCCGAACAGGGAGCGGGACGCTCTTTAATTATTTAGTTTCTCAGTCCCATCTGTGTGTAGTGGGGCACTGGTTCATTATGATCTTCTTTCAATTGTCAGGGAACATCCTCTTATAAAGCTTATCACTTATTCTGAAACCTATCTCTCTCAACTGTTTGACAAGCCTCTTTTTATCTATGTCAAATCCCATCTCAATTGCCAAATCCATAACCCCCAAGACCCCCATCGTATTTACACTCATTAGTGCTGCTTTCTCCCTTGCTGTCCGTTCATCTATCAGCGCATAATCAAATCCCAATTCCTTGCAAAGAATGATAACCTCGGATTCCCCTTTGCCTAAGTTTGTTGTTAAGGCCCCAGGAATATATATCTCAGCAAACACCTCTCTTAATAGTCCAAATATCCCTATTTGTGCCAGTCCAATAAGACAACTGCTGTCTACTGCAACCCGAAAAACTTTCATTTTCCAACCATCTTGCGATATCCAGCTATCACTTGTTGGTCTTTTTCAAAACTCTTCTCGCCATACTCATAGGCAGGCATACCGTATTCATTCAAAACCTCCATAAATCTAACTCTGCTCATTTCTGTAAGTTCTGTCGCCTTTCCAAGCGATATGGACCCTTCTTGAAATAAGAGGATCGCCAATGCTATTTTCAACTTCTTTTTGACGCCTTCTGGTTTCTCCAGCCCCCTCATCGCAAATATTATGTCTTGAGGAAGGCTTATCTATATTCGTTCCATTTTCGTTGTATTCATGTTATATTCCTCCTCCTTCCCTTTCCTTTATGTGTAATGGGGGATCGAGGTAGTCAATAGGGAGCGGGATGCTCTTTTAAAATTCAATAACTTTTTTTCTGCCTAAGACACTGTGTGGTCAGTGAAGTGTTAGAGAAGGCCAGGGGCCTGCCCGACATCGCTCTCGCTCAGCTGAGGCGGGCGGGCGTCTAATCCGGGTTGGCGAGGCATGGGTTGTCTTTTTGGCACCCCGGTTAAATAGAACCGAAAACAGATTTAACGGGGCAGGCGCATTTCTTGGATTACACTGTTTTTTCTATTGTCTTTGAATCCGGGATAGTCGGTTAGTTCCGTGAGGGGGAACGTTGCCATTTAATTGCTTTGCTCTCTGACAGCTGCATGCACGTTTTTTCACAGACTCTCCCACTCATCTAAAGGGATTCCTCTCCCTATTCCCTGTTCGATTTCCTTCAGAAGCATTCTGACCGGTGGTACGGAATATTCCTGATTATTTGGCGCTGTGAAAGTATATGTTTCGTAACGCATATAGAAATGATTGCCACCAGGTTCAGGAGAGCCGAAACCCGTTTTCTTCAGCTTCCTTATAAAGTCCCTTCTTTTACAGGGCTTCCATCTATGCATGAGCTACAGCAGTCGCACCTTGAGAAGCAGGCATTCTTCCGTTCAAGTCAATTTTACACACAACCGGCAATTTGTCCCCATACCGAATCTTAACAATGAGCCAGCCTTCGAGACTCGATTTGAGTTCCCGTTCACATTGATAAAGCGTTGCTCCAAAAGCAATCACCCCAGGGCACTCAAGAATTTTTCCAGAAAAGGATCCGTCTTCAAGTTTGTCATAAACGGCTTTACTCATTGCTTTATCGATATATTCTATAAGCATGATATTTTCTCCACAAAAGCAAGACGCTTAAAGGTACTTTGTCTTACGAAAAAGGCCCCTCCTTTTTCCAGCAGCTTTATAATTTCTTTGCTGGACATTGAGGGAATTCTATGCATAGGAAGCTACCTCATGCACTTCAAGCGGCCGTAGGAGCAAGCCTTCTGCAGGTTCTCGATACCAGTCAGGCTCAGTGTCTCTAAGAAATTCTATAAATTCTTCTATTGGCATTTTAGTAACCATTGTTTCCGGATGTTCTTGGATGTCCTCAAGATACAATTCAATTGCCTCTCTTAGATTTCTCTCAACGGCTGCCAAATCCTCACCGGTTGCGGAAACATTCAGTTCTAGACACACTGCTACATATTCAAGCCTGCTCTTACGGACAATGGCGGTATATTTCTTTTCCATGCTTATCTCCAATTTCTAACAGAAGAGAACGAAGAGAACGAAGAATGAATATAATATGGGGTAAACCGCGAAGACGCCAAGGTCGCTAAGGTTTTTTTGGTTTTTTCCGGATCGGGGTCAAACCGATCGGGAAAAGGCAACGCTTTGGGGGGTGGTTCCCGTTTCAGATTGTGGGATAGGATTGGGATGTTTGGACATCGTAGCATTTAAAAATCTTGTTAAGTAATTTTTCCCCTTGGAACCATAATCACCAATTCACTATATTGTTCCAATATGCGGTCAGCGGTCAGAAATCTCATAGGCTCCACAAGCGCCTGGGCAATCAATATCCGATCGAATGGGTCACGATGATAAAGCGTCAGTTCATGCACCTTTGCTGCATGCTTGCCTGAAATCACAAGCTCTCGGAAGCCGCTTTCCTTAATTGCTTCCGCAAATTTATCCGGATCGCCTTCGATCTTACCTATTTTTGCCTTGATGGCAATTTCCCATATTGAAGCAGCGGAAACGAATACTTCCCCTGCACCGAGCATAATCTCCCGGGCCTTGAATCCGAGCTTATCACTGTCCAGAACTACCCAAATAAAAATCTGCGTATTTATCAAGAGCCGCATTCATGCCCCTCGAATTCCGAAAGGATATCGTCCGGCAGGGGAGCGTCAAAATCGTCTGAAACATCAACCTTGCCTTTAAGGACACCGAAACGAATTTGCGGTCGGCTCTCTTCTATACAAGAAAGACGAGCCATTGGTTTCCCTTTTTCAACGATAATGACTTCCGCGCCCGATGCGACTTCATAAAGCAACCTGTGCAGATGTGTCTTGGCTTCTTGAACATTGAATGTTTGAGTATCCATATAAGCTCCAAAGGGTCTCTGTAATGGGGGACGTGTAATTTATAAGGGGGTCGGGATAGGGGCTTGTCGAGCCTTCGGGGACGTCCTTAAGTTATTAGGGACTTGGAAATTATTGAAGTACCATTTGTATTTTCCGTCATACCGGCATCTCCCTATTTTGCGTCCACGTAAAGAACTGGATTACGGCTAAAAACATGCCGGAATGACGGCCATTTGGAGACTTGATAAACGGTATATCAATAATTGCCGGCTCCCTTAGTTCCCTCAAACGTGAACCATCCATAACGATGAGTTGTCGACCTGACCTCAAGTTCGAGCTTCTTGAAAACCTTCCCCATTTCTGCTTTTTTTATCTGCATTCGATAAGGCCTTCCAGGTATTGCAGCCATTTCCGGGGAAGAACGCCTAAATTTTCTCGGTCCTCCATCAAATCCTCATATACCTGAATGATTTCTTCACAAAGCAGGTCAATGGCTTCAAATTCCGTGTCCGCATGAGCAAATGCTTCAATGTCGTCAAGGCTTGCAATGACCTCATTCTCAAAAAACTCAAGTGCATAATG
>JBBSAR010000439.1:0-3959 GCA_038252125.1 Desulfatiglandales bacterium | reverse complement strand
GGTATTGCCCCAGTGGGTTTACCAGAGGTTCCTGGGACGCCCGGCCAATATCGGCGAAGACCGGGCCATGACAAACATGATTCTGAAATTGGGCTATTATGTCCATTTTCAGAGTACCGCCGTGGTGTACACCAAGGCGCCTACCGCATATCGGGGATTGTGCAAGATGTTCCTCCGCTGGGCCCGCAGCAATATCCGCGAGACCCTGGTGTTGACTGGTTTCGTGTTCACTCGGTTTCGAAAAGGAGGCATGTTGGGGGCCCGCATCAACCTGCTGTTGGGTCTTGTGAGCCTGACCGTGGGCCAGTTCATGAAACTGGTCCTGCTGGTATGGCTCGTATCCACGCCCGAAATATTCGGCATGCGGATGCTCTTCGGAGGGGTCTTGGCAGGTGTCCTGCCTGCCTTGTTTTTCATTTATCGCCATCGCAGCAGCAATGCCCTGTGGGCCTTTGCCTACAGCATATTCTCGATAACGGGCTTGTGGTGGATTGCCCTTTATGCCTCGATAACGCCTCAGAAAACCGGCTGGTTGACCAGAGATCTTTCCCCTGTCAAACGTCACCCCATGCCGATTTCACGAAGGCCTTTGAGGAACTCCCCTGCAATCCTCAAAAAGGCGGCATAAAGGAGATGGGAAGCAAACCGGGAGCATCGGAATATGGGAACATCCTGATCATGGATCAGCCGAACTTTCGATGTTCCTCTGAATGCCTCAATTGCCATGCCGCAAAGGCCAGAAGAATGGAAATGGCTCCGATGAAATACCAGGGGAACCAGTCCATGGACTGGGTGAAGACCCGGTTTTCAAGCGCTTGTCCGACAAGGGTGACATCCGTTTGCGAAGCGCGAGATCTAAGCATGCTTAAAAGCAGGGAATAGAACAAGCCGATAAGCCCGTAGGCCAGGTTGAAGGATAATCCCTTAAAACTTAATACGGTGGCGCGCCGGGACGAATCGGTTATCCGATTCAGATAGTGGCTTACAAAAAAGCTGAGAAAAAACATGACGCTGGAAAGCAGGGCCATGGGAATCACCCCCCAAACAGGAGAAAACATTGTGATTCCCACAAAACCCGTCAGTGCGACGACCGCCATGACCCCCAGGTTGAAGCTGGGGGTATGGTTTGCCGCAAGTTTCATGGCAAGGCGAGGGATGAAAAGGCCCAGGAGGGCAAGACCGGATCCTATCAGGCCGAATAAGGATTCGGGCAGGTCGATCAATCTGTAGTATTGGCTGCTCAGCGTGATCATCATGCGAAGGACATGGTCAAACATCAGACCCGTTGCGATGATGACGAGGGCAAAGGGGGTTTTCAGTATCCATGCCCCTGCCTGGAGCGTCAGTTTCATTGCATTTGCAATGGATTTTGTCCCTTCTTCCGCAAGATCCTTTCCCTCTGAATCCTGTGGTGTAACATGCTTCATGGCAAGTGTAATGCAAAGGGTTGCGACGGCTGACCCGAGTGTCAGATAAAGGGGAAATCTCAAGGTTATCTTCTGGGTCAGAGAGATCCGCAGGCCCAACCAATCCGCCACGTGTTGCAGCAGGGCAGGGTCATAGACCGCCGCTCCCAGGCTCATGGCCACAACGAATCCGACGGAGCGCAACCCCATCTGTCTGACCAGGACCTTGCCCCAGTCGTTTGCATCCCCTTCCTTTTTGAGGGAGTCATATGCCAGCGATTCATCCGCACCGCTGGCTGCCGCTTCGGCACTGCCGCTCAAAACACGGTTGGCAAGGAAGATGAAAAAGAGGAGCCGGGGATTTCCCAATGGGGCGAAACAGAGAAGCGCCATTTCCACAACCATGCAGGCCCCCGCAAAGACGAGCAGATTTTTCCTTCCGATGGTGTCGGCGAGGGCGCCGGAAGGTACTTCGAGGAGGACGATGGTCATGGCCCACACCACATTGAGCAGCGCAAACTGTTCCAGGGTCAACCCGAAGTCCAGAAAAAGGATGGTGAAGATCGGATAGTAAAAGCGGAAGTTGAAGAAGACCCGAAAGGCGATGAAGAGCCGGATATTCCTTATTTTAAAGGGTAAAGTTTTGAGGGAGCCCCCTGGAAAACTATCCATGTTCTACCTTGTTATCTTCCGCTCAGCGACCCGACTGTTCTGCCATCCGACGGTTTTCTCCGCCAGACCAAGTTAGAGGGCCTCCTCGATTGCTTTTCCCATCTCCCGGGTTGTTGCTTTTCCCCCCATATCGGGAGTTCGAAGGGCAGAGTTCTCCAGGACGTTTTCAATGGCCTGTTCAATCGCTTGCGCCGCCGCGGGATGATTCAGGTGGCTCAGCATCATGGCGCCGGCCCAGATCTGCCCAATAGGGTTGGCAATGCCTTTCCCTGCAATATCGGGAGCGGAGCCGTGAACGGGTTCGAACATGGAAGGATATTGATGGGTGGGATCGATGTTGGCAGACGGCGCCACGGCGATGGTTCCGGCAATGGCGGGGCCCAGGTCTGAGAGGATATCCCCGAAAAGGTTGCTTCCCACCACCACGTCAAACCAGTCCGGGTGAAGGACGAAGTTGGCCGTAAGGATGTCGATGTGGTATTGATCCGTCCGAATGTCCGGGTATTCGGAGGCCATGTGCCTGAATCGCTCGTCCCAGTAGGGCATGGTGTGGATAATCCCGTTGGACTTGGTGGCGGAGGTGACATGTTTCGCTTCACGGGAACGGGCCAGCTCAAAAGCATAGCGGAGAATCCTGTCTACGCCCCGTCTGGTAAATACCGATTCCTGAAGGACCATTTCCGCATCGGTGCCTGAAAAAAGACGTCCCCCGATCTGGGAATATTCGCCCTCGTTGTTTTCGCGCACCACGACAAAATCGATGTCGCGAGGCCCGCGATCCCGGAGGGGCGATGTTATCCCCTTGAGCAATCGAACAGGGCGCAGATTGACATATTGGTTCATCTCTCTTCGGATGGGGATCAGGAGGCCCCAGAGGGAGATGTGATCGGGAACTCCCGGGAAACCGACAGCGCCAAGGAAGATGGCATCGCATTCTCTGAGCTGCTCTATTCCGTCCTCCGGCATCATCCGGCCTGTAGTGGCATAGGTCTCGCAACTCCAGGGAAATGTTTTCCATTGGTAGTGGATCCCATAGCGTCTTCCCGCCTGTTCCAGTACCCGTACCCCTTCGGGGACGACTTCCTTTCCAATGCCGTCTCCGGCAATGACCGCAATTTTATAGGCTTCCTGCATCTTCTTTAAATTCCCCGGATTCAATTTGTGGGTTCATCTGAACCATTCCGCCCTGAGGCGACGCTGACTGTCGGATTCTATTCCTTCTATGTTGCGGCTTGTTGCGTGCCTTAACGAAATTCAGTATATTCCTATGGTTGCCCGTATGCGGTTTGAAAAAGAAGGCCTCTCGCTGATCTGATAATAGGGGCTAAGAATCTGTTTTTAGTACGGAACTATAGTGAGATGCCGCTTGGGCGTCAAGAAAAAACACAAGAGGCCGCTTGTGATTTTCAGGGGACCCGTCACCGATTTTCCCATTTGGGGCTCTCGGCTGAAAGGCATCGACTTACTCGGGGACCAGGAGATCTTCGGAAGGCTTGAAATCCCTTCGTGGTGGCTATACCTTTATATACCTTTAACAATTAGTGTCCATCCATTAATGAACTTGTGGGCGCCGCGGGTTTCCCATTCAGAAATCGGAGAGAAAAGGGCTATCTATGGATGGAAACAAGCTAACGGCTAATTGCTAAAAGCTGATTGCGGTTTTTAGACGTCCATGAGGGACAGGGCTTTCGCTCAAAATACCCAAGGCTCTGTTCTGGAAAAATTCGGGAAGAAATGAATCAAGAACATCTCAGCAACCAAGAGATCCCAATCTCCGCGGCCCTGTTTACGGGCTTCTTGTGCGCATTATTCGGCGCCAATGCCGTGGCGATCAAATACAGCCTTTCGGGCCTGGGTGCGTTTACCGCCGCGGGGCTCCGT